>NZ_JASCON010000055.1:0-35730 GCF_029959585.1 Pseudomonas sp. PS02302 | reverse complement strand
CCGCCGCCATGCGGTCGACTTCTGGCAGCCCTGGCAGGCGCGCTATCCCGGGTTGCTACCCATTCCCGACGGCGGCTGCGACGCGCAGGCCGCCGCGGCCTGCGCGGCCATCGTCACGGAACTGCGGCAGGGACTCGCCGCCCTGGGCTGGCCCGATTGCCAGCAACTCTGGCTGGCTGCCGGCACCGGTACCACCCTGGCCGGGGTGATCCGCGCCGCCGATCCCGCCTGGCAGGTGGTGGGCGGCCTGGCGGTGCCACCCGGGCATGGCATCGAAGCCACGCTCGACCGGCTGCTCGCGCAGCACACCGGCGCCGATTGGCGCCTGCTGGACGCCAGCCGCGGCGGCTTCGGCCGCCTCGATGCCGAGCTGGCGCGGGCCATGGCGGAATTCGAGGCGCAGACCGGGATCGCCCTGGAGCCGCTCTATACCGGCAAGCTGTGGCTGGCGCTGCGCCAGGCAATCGAGGGCGGCGCGCTAGCGCCGGGCAGTCGCCTGGTGCTGGTCCACAGCGGGGGTCTGCAGGGCCGCCGCGCGCTGGAGACTCAGCTGGCGGCGTTGGCCGGCGGCTGAAGCGGCCAGCCCGCAGGCACCAGGAACAGTCGCGCCTCTTCGTCGCCGCGTGCATCGCGCCGCACCAGCAATTGCGGCCAGCTCGGCTCGCCGTCCGGCAGGGGCAGGCAGGGCGTATCGGCGACCGCGGGCGCCAGCCAGTGGCCCTTGGGCAGCACCTCCCAGGGACCGTCCGGCAGTTGCCCGCGATCGCACCACAGCTGGGATTGGCGGGGCGGCAGGGCGCCAGCCGGCCAGGGCAGGGGGCAGTCGAGCGGCTGGAACAGATAGCCGCCCAGCCACAGCGCCGCCCGCGGCGGGGCGATGTCCAGCGCCGCCAGGCTGGCCTGGGCCAGGGGCGTAGCCGACAGCGGCAGCTGGCGTTGGCGCAGATGGGCGAGTTTGCGCGCCAGCTGGTCTTCGCCGCCCGGACCCAGCCAGCGCGGTGCCTCCGGCGGGCCTTCGCCCAGGTAGAACTTCACCGCCAGTTCCAGGTGATGGACGCCCTCGGCGTCTTCCACCAGCAGGTCAAGTTCGCCCAGGGTACGGTCACCGTCGCGCAGGGGCAGGTTGGCCGCACGCAACCTGAGCCCCGGTGCCCGTTCCAGGGCAAATTGCCAAAGCCTTTCGTACTGGCGCCCCAGCCGGCGGTCGCTGCCCTGGGCAAGCCAGGCTGTTAGGGCCGCGGGCGCCGCGTCCTGTTGCCGCAGCCAGTCGGCCAGTCGTTCAGGATGGCGCGCCCAGTCGCTGGCGACCAGTGGATGGCGGGTGTCGGCGGCTTCCAGCAGCGGCGGGGCGATCAGCGTCCAGGCAAGGTCACGCACCTGGGGCTGGTTCAGGCGGCGGGGCAGGGCGTGCAGCTCGGCGAAGGGCGTCATGGTGCCAGCATAGGCCAAGCCGGACCGCTGCGGATCACCGGCGGCGACCCGCGGTCGGATGAGGGCGGTTTGCCGCTGCCACGGCCTTTCGCCCATACTTTCCGCACTTTCCAGCCAACGGGGCCGCCGGCGCGTCATGGACTCCTTTCGTAACATCGGCATCATCGGTCGACTCGGCAGCACCCAGGTGCTGGACACCATCCGCCGGCTCAAGACCTTTCTGCTGCAACGCGGGCGCAACGTCATCCTGGAAAACACTATCGCCGAGGTGCTGCCCGGGCATGGCCTGCAGACGGTGTCGCGCAAGCTCATGGGCGAGATCTGCGACCTGGTGATCGTGGTTGGCGGCGACGGCAGCCTGCTCGGCGCCGCCCGCGCCCTGGTGCGCCCGCGAGTGCCGGTGCTGGGCATCAACCGCGGCAAGCTGGGCTTTCTCACCGATATCCGTCCCGATGAGCTGGAGACCAAGGTCGCCGAGGTGCTCGACGGTCAGTACCTGATGGAGACGCGCTTCCTGCTCGATGCCTTCGTCGAGCGTGGCGGCGAGATCATCGGCCAGGGCGATGCCCTCAACGACGTGGTGCTGCACCCGGGCAAGTCCACCCGGATGATCGAATTCGAGCTGTACATCGACGGCCAGTTCGTCTGCAGCCAGCGCGCCGACGGCCTGATCGTCGCCACCCCCACCGGCTCCACCGCCTACTCGCTGTCGGCCGGCGGCCCCATCATGCATCCCAAGCTGGATGCCATCGTGGTGGTGCCCATGTATCCCCATACCCTGTCCAGCCGGCCCATCGTGGTGTCCGGCGACAGCACCCTGTCGATCCTGGTGTCGCCGAACATGACGATCTATCCGCAGGTCTCATGTGATGGCCAGAATCATTTCACCTGCGCACCCGGCGATACCGTGACCATTCAGAAGAAGCCGCACAAACTCAGGCTGATCCACCCGCTGGATCACAACTACTACGAGATCTGCCGGACCAAGCTCGGCTGGGGCAGTCGGCTGGGAGACGACTGATGCCCCTGGGCTACGATCTGATCGGCGACCTCCACGGCTGCGCCCATACCCTGGACCTGCTGCTGGAACGGCTCGACTACCGGCAGGTGGACGGCGTCTGGCAGCACCCCGAGCGCCAGGCGATCTTTCTCGGTGACCTGGTTGATCGCGGCCCGCGCATCCGCGGCTCCCTGCGCCGGGTGCGCGCCATGGTCGAGGGCGGCCACGCCCACTGCATCCTCGGCAATCACGAACTCAATGCCCTGGCCTGGCACACCCCGGCGCTGCCCGGCACCGGCCAGACCTGGGTGCGCGAGCACACGCCGCGCCATCGCCAGCTGATCCAGGAGACCCTGGCGGCCTTCGCCGACCATCCCGGCGAATGGCAGGACCATCTGCGCTGGCTCTACCGGCTGCCGCTGTGCAAGGACTTCGGCCACTTCCGCATCGTCCACGCCTGCTGGGATCAGCGGCTGATCGATGAATTCCTCCACCATTATCCGGATGCCTGCATCGACGAAGACTTCGTGCGCCAGTCCATCGTCGGTGGCAGCCTGGCCAGCCGGGTCGCCTCGCGCCTGCTCAATGGCGTCTCGCTGCCCTTGCCCCATGGCCTGCGCCTCACTGGCAGCGATGGCTATGTGCGGGCGCGCTTTCGCACCAAGTTCTGGGAGAGCGATCCCCAGACCTATGGCGACGTGGTCTTCCAGCCCGATGCCTTGCCGGCGGAAATCGCCTGTGAACGCCTGAGCGATGAGGAAAAGGCCGGGTTGCTCTGCTACGGCGCCGACGAGCCTTTGCTGTTCGTCGGTCACTACTGGCGCGATGGTCATCCCGAACCCCTGCGGCCCAACCTGGCCTGCTTGGACTACAGTGCGGTCAAGTACGGCAAGCTGGTGGCCTACCGCCTCGACGACGAACGCCAGATCGACCCGGCCAAGTTCGTCTGGATCGACGTGCAGCGCGAGGAGGGCCGATGAACCAGCCGCAACCCGCGCTGCGCGTGCCCCTGGGCCGTGACCTGCTGGGCTTCACGCGCCTGCTGCGGCGCCTGCAGATCCGCCACCGGGTGGTGGAAGAGGGCGACAGCCAGGTGCTGTGGGTGCTGGACCCGGCGCGGGTCGAAGAGACCCGCACCCTCTATGAACGCTATCCCGACGGCGATCCGCGCGGCGAGGTCCAGGCGACGCGCGGACCGCGGGGCTTCGGGCTGCTGGCGCAACTCAAGGCCAGTCCGGTCAGCGCCGTCTTTCTCGCCGTCACCCTGCTGCTGGGCCTGGCCACCGAACTGGGCGACAACCTGGCGTTGATCCACTACCTGACGCTGCAGGAATTCCGCCTGATCGACGCCGAGCACATCGCCTTTCTCGATCTCGACGCCAGCCTGGCTCGCGGCGAGTGGTGGCGACTGGTCACCCCGATCTTCCTGCACTTCGGCCTGCTGCACCTGGCGATGAACGCCCTCTGGTACTGGGAGCTGGGTCGCCGCATCGAATTCCGCCAGGGCGGCCTGCTGCTGCTGCTCCTGACCCTGGTGTTCGCCGCCGGCTCCAACCTGGTGCAGTACGCCTGGACCGGACCGGCGCTGTTCGGCGGCCTGTCCGGCGTGCTCTATGGCCTGCTCGGCCATTGCTGGCTGTTCCAGTGGCTGGCGCCCAATCCGGCCTATCGCATGCCCCGGGGCGTGGTCGCCATGATGCTGATCTGGCTGGTGATCTGCCTGACCGGGGTCTTCGATCTGCTCGGCTTCGGCTCCATCGCCAATGGCGCCCATGTCGGCGGCCTGGTGCTGGGTTGCCTCACCGGACTGCTGGGCGGTGGCCTGGCCCGCCTGCGGCAGCGCTAGCTAGCGTCGCCGCTTGAGCTCGGGAGAAAGGCTCAAGGCATTGCGATAGCGCCAGCGCCGCTGGCTGCGGCGACGCCACCAGAGCCCCATGAGCAAGAGCAGCCCACCGCCGCCCAGGAAGCCCTGGGCGGTCTCGCGGGTCAGGCTCAGATAGGGCGTCAGCTGCGGCAATTGCAGCAGGGCGGCACCGCCCGCCAGCAGCGCGGCCAGGCCGGTCAGCACGGAGAGGGTGCCGAGGCCGGCGGTGAGGGAGGTCAGGAAGGGCCGCCGCAGGCGCAGCGGCGGCGGATCGAAACGGTCGTGCTCGGGCAACTGCATGCTCATACCCCAGGCTCTGTAAGGCCGCCGAGGTTATACGCCTCGGCGTTGCTTGGCGAGCCTGAGAGGCGCGGGCTAGCGCAGCAGCTGGCGGGCTCCCTGCTTGAGCATGTCCCAGCGATTCGGATCGCCACTGACGATAGCGCCGAGGAAGGCCCTGGCCTGCTCGAAGCTGATGTGTGGCGGCAGCGGTGGCACGCTGGGGTCGGTGACGAATTCCAGCACCACCGGGCGATCCGCTTCGAAGGCCTGCTGCCAGGCATCGGCCACCTCGTCCGGGCGATGGATGCGCAGGCCCTTGAAGCCGAGCAATTCGCCATAGCGGGCATAGGGGAAGTCGAGCACATCCTGGGCGGGGGCGAATTTGGGGTCACCGGCCAGGGCACGCTGCTCCCAGGTCACCTGATTGAGATCGCCGTTGTTGAGCACCATGACGATAAAGGTCGGATTGCTGAATCTCTTCCAGTACTGCTGCAGGGTGACCAGTTCGGCGTTGCCGTTCATCTGCATGGCGCCATCGCCCACCAGGGCGATCACCGGGCGATCCGGATGGGCGAACTTGGCCGCGATGGCATAGGGAATGCCGCAGCCCATGGTCGCCAGCTTGCCCGACAGCGACCCCAGCATCTGCCCGCGCATGCGGATGTCGCGGGCATACCAGTTGGTGTGGGAGCCGCTGTCGCCGCAGAGGATGGCATCCTGCGGCAGCTGGCTGGAAAGTTCGTGGAACACCCGCTGCGGATTGATCGGCTCGGCGGGCGCCAGGGCGCGCTGCTCGATGGAGTGCCAGGAAGCGGCCACGCTCTTTTCGATGCGCGCGCGCCATTTATCGTGGGGTTTGCTCTCCAGCAGTGGCAGCAGGCGTCTCAGGGTCTCGGCGGCATCGCCCAGCAACGGCTGCTCGATGGGATATCTCATGCTGATGTTGCGCGCATGCAGGTCGATCTGCACCGCCCGCGCTTGGCCTTCCTGAGGCAGGAATTCGGCATAGGGGAAGGTCGAGCCGACGATCAGCAGGGTGTCGCATTCCTTCATCAGCAGGTCGCTGGCCTCGGTGCCGAGCAGGCCGATGGCGCCGGTGACATAGGGCAGTTCGTCGGAGAGTACGCCCTTGCCCAGCAGCGCCTTGGCCACCCCGGCGCTGAGCTTCTCGGCCACCGCCATCACCTCGCTGCGCGCCTGCAGGGCGCCGGCGCCCACCAGCAGGGCAACCTTCTTGCCGGCATTGAGGATGTCTGCGGCGGCCTGCAGGTCGTCTTCCTGGGCATAGGGTCGCGGCGGGATGGCCCCGGCACCGGAAAGGACATTGGCGTGCTGGTGCGGCGGACTTTCCACCGCCGGCAGCTGCTGGATGTCGTTGGGGATGATCACCGTCGCCACCTGGCGCTCGGCGATGGCCACGCGGAAGGCGCGGTCGATGACATGGCGCAACTGCGCCGGATGCACCACCGTCTCCACATAGGCGGAGACGTCCTTGAACAGGGTGTGCAGGTCGACTTCCTGCTGGTAGTCGCTGCCCAGTGAAGAGGCGGCCTGCTGGCCCACCAGGGCCACTACCGGCATATGGTCCATCTTGGCGTCGTACAGGCCATTGAGCAGGTGGATGGCCCCGGGCCCGGAGGTGGCCAGGCAGACGCCCACCTCGCCGGTGAACTTGGCATGGGCGCAGGCCATGAAGGCGGCCATCTCCTCGTGGCGCACCCGCACATAGTCGAACTGGTCGGCCACCCGACCCAGGGCGCCCATGATGCCGTTGATGCCATCGCCGGGGTAACCGAAGATGCGCTCGACGTGCCACTGGCCGAGGCGCTCCCAGAGATGGTCGGCTACGGTCTTGCTCATGACGTTCTCCTCATTGAAGGTCTAGATTTAGGAAGAAGGGCCCGGACGTTAAGTTCCTGCAGCCGGACCGGGCGCGGGTTAGAATGCGCGGCTGATCATCCGGAGCCTTTCATGAGCGAATCCCGCCTGCGCACCTTGCGCGACCACATCCGCTGGGCCGTCAGCCGCTTCCATGCCGAAGAGCTGTTCTTCGGCCATGGCCACGACAACGCCTGGGACGAGGCCCGCGCCCTGGTGCTGGGCGCCGTACACCTGCCCTGGGACACCGCCGATCGCTACCTGGACTGCGCCCTGGAAGACGACGAGCGCTACGCACTCGGGGTGCTCTTGCACAAGCGCATCCAGGAGCGTGTGCCGACCGCCTACCTGCTCGGCGAAGCCTGGTTCTGCGGCTTGCCGTTCACCGTCGACGAGCGGGTGCTGGTGCCGCGTTCGCCCATCGGCGAGCTGATCGATGCGCAATTCGCGCCCTGGCTGCCGGCCGCGCCGGCGCGCATCCTCGATCTCTGCACCGGTTCGGGTTGCATCGGCATCGCCTGCGCCTATGCCTTCCCCGAGGCCGAGGTGGCCCTGGGCGATCTGTCCTACGACGCCCTCGAAGTGGCCTGGCAGAACATCGAGCGCCACGACCTGGAGGATCGCGTCTACACCGTCCAGGGCGACGGCTTCGCCGGACTGCCGGGGCAGCGTTTCGACCTGATCGTCAGCAATCCGCCCTATGTGGATGCCGAGGACTTCGCCGACATGCCGGCCGAATACCAGCACGAACCGGCCCTGGGCCTGGCCTGTGGCGAAGACGGCCTGGACCTGGTGCGGCGGATGCTGGCCGAGGCCGCCGATCACCTTACCGAACAGGGCATCCTCATCGTGGAGGTGGGCAACAGCCAGGTCCACGTCGAGGCGCTCTATCCGGAAGTCGATTTCACCTGGCTCGAATTCGAGCGTGGCGGCCATGGCGTCTTCCTGCTGGCCGCCGCCCAGTGCCGCGAGCACCAGGCGCTGTTCCGCAGCCGTCTGGTCCCCTGATCACCTGCGGTCGCCCGCGGCGGCCGTCCTTTCTTTACCGAGGTCTACCCGTGTTTACCGAACTCGCTCTGCACGAGCGCCTGCTCAAGGCCCTCGACACCCTGGGCTTCAAGACGCCCACTCCGGTCCAGGCCGCTGCCGTGGGCCCGGCCCTGGCAGGTCATGACCTGCGCGTCACCGCCCGCACCGGCAGCGGCAAGACCGCCGCCTTCCTGCTGCCGCTGCTGGATCGCCTGCTCAAGGACCCCAAGCCGCGCTCCGGCGCCCGCGCGCTGATCCTGCTGCCGACCCGCGAGCTGGCCCAGCAGACCGCCAAGGAAATCGAACGCTTCGGCCAGTTCACCTTTCTCAAGGCCGGCCTGGTGATCGGCGGCGAGGACTTCCGTGTCCAGGCCGCCGGCCTGCGCAAGAATCCGGAGATCCTGGTGGCCACCCCCGGTCGCCTGCTGGAGCAGCGCAACGCCGGCAACGTGAACCTGAAAGACATCGAGATGCTGGTGCTCGACGAAGCCGACCGCATGCTCGACATGGGCTTTTCCGAGGACGTGCTGCAGATCGCCGCGAGCTGCGAGCGGGAGGGTCGCCAGACCCTGCTGTTCTCCGCGACCAGCGGTGGCAACAGCCTGCGTCAGGTGGTCGAGCAGGTCCTGCGCGAGCCGCAGAATCTCATGCTGGACCGCACCGGTGAACTGAACGAAGCCGTGGTGCAGCAGGTGATCCTGGCCGACGAGCCGCCGCACAAGGAACGCCTGCTGCAGTGGCTGCTGGCCAACGAGACCTATCGCAAGGCCATCGTCTTCACCAACACCAAGGTGCAGGCCGATCGCCTCACCGGCCGCCTGGTGGCCGAGGGCCTCAAGGTCTTCGTGCTGCACGGCGACAAGGACACCAAGGACCGCAAGCTGGCCGTGGAGCGGCTGCAGAGCGGCGCGGTCAAGGTGCTGATCGCCACCGACGTGGCTGCCCGCGGCCTGGACGTCGAAGGCCTCGACCTGGTGATCAACTACGACCTGCCGCGCAGTGGCGACGAATACGTCCACCGCATCGGCCGCACCGGGCGGGCGGGCGAGGCGGGTACGGCGATCTCCTTCGTCACCCATGGCGACTGGAATCTGATGTCCAGCATCGAGCGCTATCTCAAGCTGAGATTCGAGCGCCGTCACCTGCCGGGTCTCAAGGCCAACTACAACGGCCCGAAGAAGCTCAAGGCGTCGGGCAAGGCCGCCGGCGTGAAGAAGAAAAAGACCGAGGGCAAGAAGGACGGCAAGGCCAAGACCAAGGCCAAACCCAAGTCCGAGCGCCGCCCCGGCGCGCTGGTGCCGACTTCGGCCGACGGCTTCGCGCCGCCGCGCAAGCGCACCCAGGAGTGATCCCGCGCCGGGCCTGAGGCGCCACCCCGCTGCGAGACCGCGGGGCAGGGCGGGCTCAGTGCTTGGCGGTGTTGTCGAACAGCTGGAAGACCGGGGCGCGACGGGTCGAGCGTTGCAGATCCGGTTGCTGGATCAGCAACCAGGCCTGCAACTCCGGCTCGGGCATGGGCTTGCCGATCCAGAAGCCCTGACCTTCGTCGCAGCCCATGGCCAGCAGGCTGGCCAGGGCCTCGGCGGTCTCGATGCCTTCGGCGGTGATGCGAAAGCCCAGCTGATGGGACAGCTCGATCAGCGAGCTGACGATCAGCCGATCCTTGGTGCGATGGGTCAGTTCGCGGACGAAGCTGCGGTCGATCTTGATGGTGTCGGCCGGCAACTCGCGCAGGTGCGAGAGGTTGTTGTAGCCGGTACCGAAGTCGTCGATGGCGATGCCGATGCCCAGCTCGCGCAGCGCGGCCAGCTGCCGATGGATCAGGGCCACGTCACCCAGCAGGGCATTCTCGGTGACCTCCAGCTCCAGGCGCCGGGGATTGACCGGATAACGCTGCAGCAGCTCGGTGGTCTGCTCGGTGAAGTCCGGATCGTTCAGGTCATGGGCGGAGATGTTGATCGCCACGCCCAGACTCCGGCCGTCCCGCTGCCAGGTGTAAGCCTGGCTGATCGCCTGTTGCATCACCCAGTGACTCAGGGCGGTGATCAGCGCGGTCTTTTCCGCCAGTGGGATGAATTCCGCCGGACTGACCGGCCCCAGGTGCGGATGTTGCCAGCGCAACAGGGCTTCGACGCTGTGGCAGCGACCGGTGGCCAGGTCGATGCGCGGCTGGTAGACCAGGCTCAGCTGATCCTCGGCGCGCAGCGCCTGGGGCAAGGCGCTGAGCAGGGCGAAGGCGCGGCGGTAGGCGGCATCGTGCTGCGGATCGAAATGCCGGCAGCCGCGCATCTCGGCGCGGGCATCGTCGGCGGTGGCGATCAGGGCGCGCAGCCAGTCGGCCGGATGATCGTCGGTCAGCGACATCACCCCCAGGCCCAGCCGGGTCTGGATGGGAATGCCGTTGTAGTCGAGCACCCCGGTCAATTCCTCCTGCAGGCGTTCGAGCAGCGCCTGTTGCGCGGTCTCGTCGGCGTCGTGCAGCAGAAAGCCGAAGCGGGCCGGCCCCAGGCGATACAGGGGTAGCTCGACCGGCAGCAGGCGGCGCAGGTGCTGCTTGATGGCGCGTTGCAGACCATCGAAGTGGGCCTGGCCCATGGCCTTGATGAAGTCGTTGAGATAGCTCTGGGCGAACAGATCGGCCGCCACGGCCACCACGCGGGTGCCCGCCCGGGTCAGGGCTTCGGCATCCTCGATGAAGCGCTGGCCATTCGGCAACTGGGTGACCGGATCCCAGAAGGCTTCGGTGCGCAGCAGTTCGATGTGCTGGCTGGCGAGGGCCGCCAGTTGCTGCAGCGCCATCAGCCGATCCTGGGACAGGGCGGCGCGGGGCGCCGAATCGAACAGGCAGAGGCTGCCGAGCATCAGCCCTTCGGTCGTGCGCAGCGGTGCACCCAGGTAATAGCGGATGTGGGGCGCGCTGGTGACCACCTGAAGATCGGCGAAGCGGGCGTCCTCCCGGGCATCCTCCACCTGCAGCGGCAGACTGGTTTCCTGCAGGTGCTGGCAGAACGACTGGGTGCGCGGCACGGTCAGGGGCGCGCAGCCCACGGTGGCTCGGCAATGGACCTGCTGGCCGTCAAGAAAGCAGATCATGGCGTAGGGGACATCGAACAGCCGCGCGCAGAGCTCGGTGAGATCCTGGAAGGCACGGTCGGAAGGACGGTCGATCAAGGCGAGATCGCGCAGCAGTGCAAGACGCTGGCGTTCATTGGCCGCAGTAAGTGGAGCAGGCTCCATAGCAACGTCTCGGTGCGCTGTAGTAGCAGATTGCTACTTAGAGCGTGATCGGGTCGAGAGTTCCCTCACCACCCGCCTCACAGTCTTCCAGTTGTCATTTATCTGTCGAAAGGCTCAGGCCGCGAAGTAGAAGACGGCGAACAGCGCCTGGGGATCGGTCCAGACCTGCACCTGTCTGAAACCGGCGTCTTCGGCCAACGCGCGGAAGCTCTGCAGGCTGTACTTGTAGGAGTTCTCGGTATGCAGGCGCTCGCCCTCACGGAAGGCGAAGCGGCGACCTTCGAGACGTATGGTCTGGTCGCGGGTGCTGACCAGGTGCATCTCGATGCGCGCCTGTTCTTCATTGAAGAAGGCCAGGTGCCGGAAGCGCTGCGGATCGAGATCGGTGTCCAGCTCGCGGCGGATGCGTTCCAGCAGGTTGAGATTGAAGTCTGCGGTCACCCCGGCGGCGTCGTTGTAGGCCGCATCCAGCCGCGTCCGGTCCTTGATCAGGTCCACCCCGATCAGCAGGCCCCCGGTGGCCGGCAGCATCCGGTGCAGGTTGCGCAGGAAGACGCCGGCTTCTTCCGGGGTGAAATTGCCGATGCTCGAACCCGGAAAGAAGGCGATGGGACGCAGGCCGTCGAGACTGTCGGGCAGGGTCATGGGTCGACTGAAGTCGGCGCAGGCGGCGCTGACGTCCAGCCAGGGATAATCGGCCGCCAGGCGCTGGGTGCTGCTGAGCAGGAAGTCCCGAGAGATATCGATGCCCAGGTAGCCGGCCGGGTGCATGGCTTCCAGCAGCAGGCGCACCTTGCGACTGGCCCCGCTGCCCAGTTCCACCAGCGCGGCGTCGCGCCCGGCCAGGCGCGCGATCTCACCGGCCGCCTTGGCCAGGATGGCCTCTTCGGTGCGGGTGGGATAGTACTCGGGCTGCCGGGTGATGGCCTCGAACAGCTCGGAGCCGCGCTGATCGTAGAAATATTTGGGCGATAGCGCCTTGGGGGTCTGGGCGAAGCCCTGGAGCACATCGTCCCGCAGCGAGCTGTCGGCGATGCTCGCCGGTTGCTGATCGAAGAAGCGCACGGCTAGGGCCATGGGTCAAACCTCTCTGGCCAGGCGCAGGCCGGAAAACTGCCAGCGCATGGTGGGATAGAAGAAATTGCGGTAGGAGGCGCGCACATGGTCCTGGGGCGTGGCGCAGCAGCCACCGCGCAGGACCATCTGACCGGACATGAATTTGCCGTTGTATTCGCCCAGGCTGCCCGGCAGCGGTTTGAAGCCGGGGTAGGGGCGGAAGGCGCTGCCGGTCCACTCCCAGACGTCGCCGAACAGCTGACGCATGCCCTGGTCCGTGCTACCGACCGGTTGCAGGTGATCCTGCTCGACGAAATTACCCTGGATCGGCTGGCGCGCCGCCACGGTTTCCCATTCCGCCTCGGTGGGCAGCCGGGCGCCGGCCCAGCTGGCGTAGGCATCGGCTTCGTAGAAGCTCAGGTGGCAGACCGGTGCAGCCGGGTCGACGGGAGTCAGGCCACCCAGCGTGAAGTGATGCCAGACGCCATCGAGCTTCTGCCAATACAGCGGCGCCTGCCAGCCGAGGCTGCGGATGGCCGCGGCGCCGTCGGACAGCCAGAGATCGCTGCGGCCGTAGCCATTGTCTTCGATGAAGGCCAGGTATTCGCTATTGGTGACCAGCCGATCGGCCAGTTGGAAGTCGTCGACAAACTGCCGATGGACCGGCGTCTCGCAATCGAAGGCGAAGCCTTCGCCGCCATGGCCGACATGCCGGACGCCGCCTGGATGGCTTTCCCAGCCCAGGGGCGCTATCGGCGCTGTGGGGCCCTTGGCCAGGTCGGCGCGATAGACCGGGTGCAGCGGGTTCTGCGCCAGGATGTGCTTGATGTCCATGAGCAGCAATTCCTGGTGCTGCTGCTCGTGGTGCAGACCCAGCTCCAGGCGTCGGGCGATCTCGGCGGCGTGTTCGGCGGGCGGCGCGCTGAGCAGCTCGGCCATGGCGCTGTCCACCGCCGCACGAAAGCGATAGACGTCGTCCACGCCCGGTCGCGACAGGTGCCCACGAGCCGCCCGGGGAAAGGGCTTGCCGTGGGTCTCGTAATAGGAGTTGAACAGGTAGTCGTAAGCCGGATTGGGCGTCTGGTAACCCTTTAGGAAGGGCTTGAGGATGAAGGCCTCGAAGAACCAGGTGACGTGGGCCAGGTGCCATTTCGGCGGACTGACGTCGGCCATGCTCTGGATGACGTAATCCTCGATGGTGAGCGGGGCGCACAGGGCCTCGCTGGCCCTGCGCACGCGCTGGAAGCGGTCGAGCAGGGTGGTGGCGGTGTCACTCGCTGCGGGCAGCTCGCGGGCGAGAGGATTCATGGCGTTCTCCCTGGTCGGCCTTTTGGTTGTCAGGAAACCGACCGGACGCCATAAGTTTAGTTCGCCCGGTTATGACGGGCGGTCTCGCTTGCCGCTCTCTACCACCAGGTTTCCAGCTGCACACCGAAGTTGTTGCCGTGGCGGGCATCGCCGAAGGCACCGCTGTCGGACAGCGCGGTGCCGGCCACGGCAGCGTCCTGGGCGCCGCGGTTCCAGCTGGCGTAGGTCCAGTAGAGGCGGATCTCCGGCCGGTCCATCAGCCCCATGCCGCCCAGCGCCAGGGTCGGCGCCACGGTGACCTTGTTCAGTGTGCGGGTGGCGCCGCTGTCGGGGTGGATCTGGTCGTGGCCGAACTCCACCTGCAGCTTGAACAGCCGGGTGAAGGCATAGCTGGGCCGCACGCCAAAGGAATACCAGGTCTGGCCGCCATCGCCCGGCGCCCGGTCGCGCTGGTAGAGCGCCAGCAACTGGCCGCCGAAGCGCGGGGTGAGCTGCCAGCGCGGCGATTCGAGTACGCGCAGGCTTTCGTAATCCCGGTCGGCGGTCAGGCTGCCGGTGGCGCCCAGGCCGGTGCCCGGCCCGCGGCCGTATTGCACGGTGAAGACATTGACCCCGCCAAAGAACTGCGACTGCTTGTGCTCGGCGGTGGCCGACCAGCCGCTGTGGGCGTTCTGCACCTGGCCGGCGCGCTGGATATAGGACAGCCCCAGTTCGATCTCGCCACCGGGATTGGTCTTGATGCCGCCCAGGTTCAGGTCGTGGCGATTGGCCTTGTCCGGCTGGTCGACGTTGTCTTCGCGACTGAAGGCGTAGCTCAGTCGCAGGCCGCTGTCGCCCAGGCCGTAGTCCTCCACGCCGAAACCGGTGCCGCTCGGATTCCAGTAGTAGAAGTCGTTGATATGGATGTCGTGACGCTTGTAGTAGCGGCGACCGGCCCAGAGTCCGCCGCCATTGAGCGCCGGCAGGCTGAGACTGGTCCAGATCTGCGGCAGGCGGACGTTGCCGTTGTCGCCACTGAAGGTGGGGGTCTGGTCATAGACGTTGTAGAGGCTGGCCATGCCGTGCACCTTGAGTTCGGTGCCATCGACGCCCTTGTACAGGGTCTGGTGCAGTTCGAGTTCCCAGTAGGTCTCGCATTCATTACCCAGGCGGTACTTGGCGGGTGCCCCGGGCAGCTGGAAGCAGCTCTGCTTACCGCCTTCCGCAGCGCCACCGACACCTACCCGGCCGTAGCCGTTGAATTCCAGCGCCACGGCGTTCAGTGGCAGGCTGCTGGCAAGCAGGGCGAGGCAGGCGGCGGTGCCGGCCTGGCGAAAAACTCTACTCATACCCAAAAATCCCTCTGTGGTTTGGCGAACGCCGATCGGACCTGATGCCAGATCGACAAGTTGCGCGAAAACCTTGCCCTATCAAGGACTTGGATCGAGGTCGATACCTGGGTGAACAGGGCCGAAAGCGGCGGCCCAAAGAGAATGGTTGACGACCAGGCCTCCCGCTGGCGACGCTGGGGTTTTTGGCCAGGGAAAGTATTACAAGATGAAACCGACGCTGCTGATGGCCCCGCAATTGCCCCAGGGACTGGTGACCCAGCTCGAGACTCACTATCGGGTACTGGGTCCCTTTCCTTCAGCCGATCCTGCGGCCTTGCCCGTCGGTGCCGAGGAGGCGGTGGCCCTGCTGACCATCGGCGGCCTGCCGACTCGCGCGGCCTTGCTCGACGCGCTCCCGGCGTTGCGCCTGGTGGCCTGCTATGGCACCGGCTACGAGGGGGTCGACCTGGCGGCCTGTCGCGAGCGCGGCATCGCCGTGACCACCGCCGGTGACGCCAACGCCACCGCCGTGGCGGAATTCACCTTTGGCCTGATCCTGGCCAGCGCCCGTCGCCTGTTGCAGGGCGATGCCTTCGTCCGCAGCGGTCGCTGGCAAGGCAACGCCGTCGAGCGCATGCCCCAGGTCCCGGGCCTGGCCGGGCGGCGCCTGGGCATCTACGGTCTGGGTGAGATCGGTCGGCGCATCGCCCGCCGCGGCGAGGCCTTCGACATGGAGATCGGCTACTTCAATCGCTCGCCGCGGGAGGGGCTGGACTATGCCTATCACGGCAGTCTGCTGGAGCTGGCGCGCTGGAGCGATGTGCTGGTGGTAGCGGTCCGCGCCAGCGCCGAGACCGTGGGCGCGGTCGATGCCGGGGTCCTGGTCGCGCTGGGCGCGGAGGGCCATCTGGTCAATATCTCCCGCGGCAGCGTGGTCGACGAAGAGGCCCTGGCCGAGGCCCTGGAGCAGGGAGTGATCGCCGGCGCGGCGCTGGATGTCTTCGCCCGCGAACCCGAGGTGCCCGAACGCCTGCGCCAGCAGCCCAACCTGGTGCTCAGCCCCCATGTCGCGGCCAATTCGGCCTCGGCCCAGCAGGCCCAGCAACAGGTGATGCTGGCCAACCTCGAAGCCATGCTGGAGGGGGGCGAATTGCGCAATCGCATCGCCTGAGAGCCTGTTAAAAGTCTGCTGCGCGTCGGCCAAACGGCGTTGAATACACCCTGGATCGCCAGCCCGGTCGGAATGCTCATTTACCACTCGTAAACTCGCACGCGAGCCCGGTCCGCTTCCTCAGGTCTCTTCGCCTTGTTTGGCTCTAGCTCGCTAGACTTTAAACAGGCTCTTGTTCGCCGCCGGTCGGCTTGGGTTGTGGCCCCTGCTGGCCATTCCCATATTGAGCGCATGACCTCGAACTCGCCTGCCGCCGTCCTGGCGGACTTTCACGACGCGCCGCGCAGCTGGTTCACGACGCGCTTTCCCGCCCCGACCGAGGCGCAGCTGCAGGCCTGGCCGGCCATTCGCGCCGGCGCCTCGGTGCTGGTGGCGGCCCCTACCGGCTCGGGCAAGACGCTGACCGCCTTCTTCGCCGTGCTGGATGGCCTGGTCCAGGAGGCGTTGCAGGCAGACGGCCTGCCCGAGGCCTGTCTCTGGCTCTATGTGTCCCCGCTCAAGGCCCTGTCCAACGACATCCGCCTCAATCTCGAAGAACCCCTGGCCGGCATCGGCGCGGCGCTGGACGCGCGGGGGTTGCCGCCGCTGGCCTTGCGCACGGCGGTGCGTACCGGCGATACCCCGCAAAAGGAGCGGGCGGCCATGCGCCGGCGGCCGCCGCACCTGCTGGTCACCACGCCCGAATCCCTCTATGTGCTGCTGGGGTCGGATTCCGGGCGACGGATGCTGGGTCGCGTGCGCGGCGTCATCGTCGACGAGATCCATGCCATCGCCGATGGCAAGCGCGGCAGCCACCTGACCCTGAGCCTGGCGCGCCTGGAAGCCCTCACCGGGCAGCCGCTGCAGCGCATCGGTCTGTCCGCCACCCAGAAGCCGCTGGCCGCCGTGGCCGCCTTTCTGGTCGGGCGCGATGCCCAGGGCCAGCCCCGCCCCTGTACGGTGATCGACATCGGCCACCAGCGCGCTCGCGACCTGGCCCTGGAGGTGCCGCCCGTTCCCCTGGAGGCCCTGCTGTCCACCCAGGCCTGGGAGCGGGTCTACGACCGCCTGGCCGAACTGGCCGAGGCGCACCGCACCACCCTGGTGTTCGTCAACACTCGCCGCCTGGCCGAGCGCATGGCGCGCCAGCTGTCGGATCGCCTGGGCAGCACCCAGGTCGCCGCCCACCACGGCAGCCTGGCCCGGGAGCAGCGACTGGACGCCGAGCAGCGCCTCAAGCGCGGCGAATTGCGCCTGCTGCTGGCGACGGCTTCCCTGGAGTTGGGCATCGACATCGGCGAGGTCGACCTGGTCTGCCAGATCGGCTCGCCGGGTTCCATCGCCGCCTTCCTGCAACGGGTCGGCCGCGCCAACCACCAGGTCGGCGGCCTGCCCAAGGGACGGCTGTTTCCCACCTCGCGCGACGACCTGGTGGAGTGCGTGGCGCTGCTCGACTGCGTGCGTCGCGGTGAGCTGGATACCCTGCACATCCCCGTCGCGCCCCTGGACGTCCTGGCCCAGCAGCTGGTGGCCGAGGTCGCCTGCCAGGAGTGGTCGGAGGCGGGCCTGCTGGCCGTGCTGCGCCAGGCCGAGCCCTATGCCGCGCTGAGCGAGGCCGATTACCGGGCCGTGGTGGAGATGCTCAGCCAGGGCTATACGGATCGCCGCGGTCCGCGCGCCGCCTATGTTCATCGGGACGCGGTCAATGGGCTTCTGCGTGGCCGCCGGGGCGGCAAGGCGACTGCGGTGATGAGCGGCGGCACCATCCCCGAGAGCGGCGATTTCAGCGTGCTGCTCGAACCCCAGGGCCATACCGTCGGCAGCGTCAACGAGGATTTCGCCTTCGAAAGCCTGGTGGGCGACGTCTTCCAGCTGGGTAACACCGCCTACCGCATCGTGAAGATCGAAGGCAGCAAGGTGCGGGTGGAGGATGCCAAGGGACAGCCGCCCAACATCCCCTTCTGGCACGGCGAGGCGCCGGGGCGCAGCGATGAGCTGTCGGCCGGCCTGGCACGGCTGCGCGCGGAACTCGAACCCCTGCTGCCCGCGGCCGGCGAACCCCCGGAGCCGGCCATCGCCCGCATCGGCGCGGCCTATGCGCTGGAGGAGGGCGCGGCGCGCCAGCTGGTGGACTATCTCGGTCGGGCACGCCAGGCGCTGGGCGCCTTGCCGACCCAGCAGACCCTGGTGATGGAAAGATTCTTCGACCAGGCCGGCGGCATGCAGCTGATCATCCATGCGCCCTTCGGCAGCCGTATCAACCGCGCCTGGGGCCTGGCTCTGCGCAAGAGATTCTGCCGCAATTTCAATGTCGAGCTGCAGGCGGCAGCCACCGAGAACGCCCTGATTCTCTCGCTGGCCACCAGCCACAGCTTCGTGCTCGACGAGGTCTGGCGCTACCTGCATCCGGCTACCGCCGAGAGCGTGCTGATCCAGGCGCTGCTCGACGCCCCGCTGTTCGCCGTGCGCTGGCGCTGGAATGCCACCACGGCCCTGGCCCTGCCGCGCTTCAGCGCCGGGCGCAAGGTGGCCACCCAGGTGCAGCGCATGCGCAGCGAAGACCTCCTGGCCACGGTCTTTCCCGAGCAGGTCGCCTGCCTGGAAAATCTCGCCGGCGAGCGCCAGGTGCCGGATCATCCGCTGGTCCGCCAGACCCTCGACGACTGTCTCCACGAATCCCTCGACAGCCGTGGCTGGCTGGCCCTGCTGGCACGTATCACCGGTGGCCAACTGACCCTGCTGAGCCGCGACCTGCCCGGACCTTCGCCACTGGCTGCCGAGGTGCTCACGGCCAAACCCTATGCCTATCTGGACGACGCTCCCGTCGAAGAGCGGCGGACCCTGGCGGTGCAGAATCGCCGTTTCGGCGGCGCCGATCCGGACGAGCTGGGCGCCCTGGATCCGGCGGCCATCGATCTGGTTAGGGCGGAGGCCTGGCCGCGGCTGGAGAGCGCCGATGACCTGCATGAGGCCCTGCTCGGCGTCGGCTTTCTCACCGCGGCGGAACTGGCCCCCCACCAGACCCAGGCTCGCCAGTTGGTCAAAGCCGGGCGGGCAGGGCGGTTGCGGCTGCCGGCAGCGACCCTCTGGATCGCGGCCGAGCGACTGCCGTTGTTCCAGGTGCTGTTACCAGGCGCCGCCACGGAGCCGGTGCTCAGTGCGCCGCCAGGTTTCGCGGCGCCCGCGGATGCCGAGGCGGCCCTGGTCGAGGTGCTGCGCGCGCGCCTCACCGCGCTGGGTCCGGTAGACCAGGAGGCGCTGGCCGCCAGCCTCGGGTTGCCAGCAGCGCAGCTCACGCCGGCGCTGCTGGCCCTGCAGGGCGAGGGCTATGTCCTGCAGGGGCGCTTCACCGCGGCAGGCGGTAGTGTGGAGTGGTGCGAGCGGCACCTGCTGGCGCGGATCCATCGCTATACCCTGGGGCGACTACGCAAGGCCATCGAGCCGGTGGCCCTGGCCGACTACCTGAGATTCCTGCTGGAGCACCAGCAGCTGGCCGGTCCGGCGAGCCTGAGAGGCAACGAGGGCCTGGAGCAGGTGATCGGCCTGCTGGAAGGCTTCGAGGTCGCCGCCGCCGGCTGGGAAGGCGAGATCCTGCCCAGTCGCCTGCCGGACTATCAGTTCACCTACCTCGATGACCTCTGCCGCGCCGGTCGCGTGGTCTGGCTGCGCCTGCCCCAGGCGGGGCGTGGCGGTAGCGGACCGGTCAAGGGTTCGCCCATCGTCCTGCTGCCGCGGCGCCACCTGGCCGACTGGAACGGCCTGACCGAGCCCACTGGCAGCGAGATGCTGTCACCCAAGGCGCAGCGGGTGCTGGAGGTGCTGACGCAACGCGGTGCCTCCTTCTTCGATGAGCTGCTCGGCGCGGCGCGCCTGCTGCGCAGTGAGCTGGAGACCGCCCTGGGCGAGCTGGTGGGGGCCGGTGCGGTCAACGCCGACAGCTTCGCCGGTCTGCGCGCCCTGCTGCAGCCGGCAGCCAAGCGCGGCAGCGGTCGCAGCGGTTCGCGCCGTGGGCGCATGGCGCTCTATGGCGGGATGGAGGATGCCGGCCGTTGGGTCGCCTTGCGGTCCGCCGAGGCGCCGGGCGAAGCGCGACTGCCGGATGCGCTGCTGGAGCGCCTGGTCGGGCTGCTGCTGCGCCGCTATGGCGTGCTCTGCTGGCAACTGCTGCAGCGCGAGAGCGCCGTCTTGCCGCCCTGGCGTGACCTCCTGCGTGCCTGCCATCGCCTGGAAGCCCGCGGTGAGATCCGCGGTGGCCGCTTCATTGCCGGGCTCTCCGGCGAGCAATTCGCCGATCCGGCTACCATCGCCCCCCTGCGCGAGTGGCGCCAGCGCCCGGCGGAGGATCTGTGGGTGTGCGTCTCGGCGCTGGATCCGCTCAATCTGGTCGGTACCCTGCTGCCCGGCGCCAAGGTACCCGCCGTGGCCGGCAATCGCCTGCTCTATCGCGACGGGGTGCCCATCGCCGCGCGGGTGGGAACCAGGGTCAGCTGGCTGGTCGAGCTAGAGGCCGGGGAGCAGGTGCGGGCGCGCCAAGCCCTGCAGCAACTGGGGCGGGAACGACCCCAGGTCGGCATCGGGCGCAGCCTGCTGCGGCAGTAAAGACTAGAAGAAGGGGTGCGAGGCCTTGAGCATCAGGGCGCTGTCGCAGTAGGTGTTGTGGCCCGAATACACCGAGCAGTCGGCGCCTCTCAGGCTGGTGCCGCTGTAGGTCAGGTTGAACAGGGTATTCACCCACTTGCGACTCAGATTCACCGACCAGTCGTTGAAACTGCGTACCATGCCGCCGCTGTCGAGGGTCGAAGGCACATCCAGCACATAGTTGGTGTACTTGAGCGAGACCCCGGTCTCGATCAGCGGCAGGGTCCCCAGATCGGCATAGAGCGAGGCGTTGTGGCGCCCCGGGTCATTGGCGAAGGCCGCGCCCAGGCGCTTGCCATAGACGGTCATCCCGGAATACAGCTCGCGGCTGGGATCGACATTCTGGATCAGGTTGCTGTAGTTGATCACGCCCAGCTCATAGCCATAGCCAGGCGCGAAGCGGTGCTTGTAGCCCGCGTAGGTGTCCATCTCCAGCAACGGCGCATCCGCGGACGAGGCATTGTTGGTCGTCCACTGGCCGAAATACAGGCCGCTGTCGTGGGTGAGATCGAAGCCCCCGCCCATGCCGGCGGAGTTGGGCGCGACCAGACCCTGAGCCATGCTGCGTGACGGGGCCGTGCCCATCTTCAGATCGAAATCCCCTACCTCGCGCTGCATGCCCCAGGTGGCCGCCAGCGCCGGACTGGCCAGCAGCCCGAGCGCGATGAAGAGAGGTAAGGATCTGGTCATGGGAGCACTCCTGCCGTGCCGGTCACGCTAACTGGAGAAAGAATGTGATGGGGATAACAACAAGCAGGGAGAACATCGAGGTGCGAGCACCCTGATGACATCGTTGTTATTGGATGAGAAACCGCGGCTAACCCGTTATCGTCCCGCGATGATAACCAACGACGATGGCATATTTTCACCATTCGTCAGTTTCCAGATCGAGAATTGAACTCGATAGCAGTATCAAGACAGACAGATTTGATATGGGTTCCGATAACAATCGGCAGCGCCTGACCAGGCGGGCGTCGGAGCGGCCCCGGCATTGTCTTTGGGCAAAAGATACACTTTTTGACAAAGCGCCGCCCTGTTGCGACGAACAACCGCACGTTGGTGGATTGAATCGAACCAGAAAGACTCAATATTGTGGAGGAGGGCAGCAAGGTCTGCCCACTATGGCTGTCCCTGATTGAGCGCTGGCTCGAGGAGTTTCCATGAACGACCGTATACAAGCTCTGATGCTGGACCTGCTCGCGCGACTCGGTCTGGTCAAGGCCATCCCGATTCCCAGCCGTGAGCGCGAGCAACTGGCTGCCCAGCGTCGTCGCCAGCAGCAGCGCCGCTAAGCGCCACCAGCCTTGACGGACGCGAATCCGGCCGGCTGGAGCCGACCGGTTCGCGCGCGGTCCCCCGGGCGGGGACCCAGGCTTACTTGAGGTTGCCGCTGAGGAACTGGCGCAGGCGCTCGCTACGCGGGCTCACCAGCACTTCGCTCGGCGGACCTTCTTCCTCCACCACCCCCTGGTGCAGGAACAGCACCTGAGAAGACACCTCGCGGGCGAACGCCATCTCGTGGGTCACCATGAGCATGGTGCGGCCTTCTTCCGCCAGTGCGCGGATCACCTTCAGCACCTCGCCGACCAGCTCCGGGTCGAGCGCCGAAGTGGGCTCGTCGAACAGCATGATCTCCGGCTCCATCGCCAGGGCGCGGGCGATGGCCACCCGCTGCTGCTGGCCGCCGGAAAGGAAGGCCGGATACTGATCGGCGACCCGCGCTTGCAGACCGACCTTGTCCAGGTACTTGCGCGCGCGCGCTTCGGCTTCCGCCTTGCTGATGCCCAGCGCCTTGCGCGGCGCCAGGGTGATGTTGTCCAGCACGCTCAGGTGACTCCAGAGATTGAAGTGCTGGAAGACCATGGCCAGACGGGTGCGCAGATTCTGCAGCTGGGCCGCGTCCGCCACCCGTACAGCGCCGCGATCCTCGGCCATGCGGATGGTCTCGCCATCCAGGGTCATGGTCACGGCATTGGGCTGCTCGAGGAAGTTGATGCAGCGCAGGAAGGTGCTCTTGCCCGAGCCACTGGCGCCGATCAGGCTGACCACATCGCCGGTCTTGGCCTTGAGCGAGACACCCTTGAGCACTTCGTGGTCGCCGTAACGCTTGTGCAGGCCTTCGACGGTCAGTTTGTACATGGATAGGAATTCCACAGCTGAAAAGGGGTAGGGGTCACGGCGAGAGCAGGTAGCCGCTGCGATAGGCCTCGGTGCCCGCCACGTGGGCGACCACCATGCCGGCGGTGGCCATGCGGCGATTGGAGCGCGCATAGAGGATGCCGGCGACCGCGCTGCGGACCTCTTCGACACGATCGCTGATGGGGTCCACGACCTGCGCCAGCACCTGGCCGACCGCGATGCGTTCGCCCACCTGGGCCTTGAGCACCAGCACGCCACCCTGGGTGGTCGCCACGGGCTCCACGGCCGCCAGCGGCGTGGCCGGCTGCAGCAGCGGCGGCAGGGGGGCGGCGGTGCCGCCCAGGAAGCCCTGGTGACGCAGGTAGTTGACGATGGCCTCGGCATCCGCCGCGGCGAGTTCGTCACGCACGTCCAGCTGACCGCGCAGCTCCAGGGTCACCGACAGGCTGCCCAGGGGCAGACGCTCGCCAAAGCGCTGGTTGAGATTCCACCAGAGCAGGGTGAAGCATTCATCGAAGGACTGGCCGCCCGAATCGGTGGCGAGCAGGCTGGCTTCGGAACCGAAATAGCGCGCCAGCGGCTCGACCTGGGGCCAGGCTTCCGGCGTGGTGTAGAGGTGGGCCACGGCATCGAAATCGCAGTGCAGATCGAGCACCACCTCGGCGTCGCAGGCCAGGCGCTGCAGGGTCAGGCGCTGACTGTCGAGCTGGGTGGTGGCGGATTCCCCGGCCAGGGCGGTGCGGAAGGCCTCGCGCACCAGGGCCTGGTTGGCGCTCACGTCGTCACCGAGGCGTTCGGCGATGGCGGCTTCGACCTGGGCGGTCATGTCGCGGAAGCGGCGATTGAAGTTCTGCCCGCTTTCCAGCTCGTAGCGACCGAGGTGGACGTCGGCGACCTGCTGATCCTGGCCGATGGGGTTCGCCACCGGTACCAGGACCACCTCCGCCAGGAGCTCGCCGGCGGCTTCCAGCGCCCGGAGGCGCTGCTTGAGGTGCCAGGCGGTGAGCATGCCGGGCAATTCGTCGGCATGCAGCGAGGCCTGGATATAGACCTTGCGGCCACTGTCGGCGGGACCGAAGTGGAAGCTGTGGATGCAGCGCTCGGTGCCCGGGACCGGGGCGACCAGCGGATGGGTGAGATGGCGCATGACAACTCCGGGGCCGCGCCGGGCGCGGCCGCTTGGGTCAGTGGGTCGGGCCGAGGAAGGCCAGCCAGCGGCGCTCCGCCAGGCGGAACAGGCCGATCAGGATGAAGGACACCGCCAGGTACAGCAACGCGGCCAGGCCGAAGGCCTGGAAGGTCAGGAAGGTGGCGGTGTTGGCGTCGCGGGCGATCTTGAGCAGGTCCGGCACCGTGGCGGTGAAGGCCAGGGTGGTGGAGTGCAGCATCATGATGACTTCGTTGCTGTAGAAGGGCAGCGAGCGGCGCAGCGCCGAGGGCAGGATGACGTGCACGTACAGGCGCCAGCCATCCAGGCCGTAGGCCTTGGCCGCCTCGACCTCGCCGTGGGGGGTGTTGCGGATGGCCCCGGCGAAGATCTCGGTGGTGTAGGCGCAGGTATTCAGGGCGAAGGCCAGGATGGTGCAGTTCAGGCCGTCGCGGAAGAAGCTGCCCAGCATCGGCTGGTCGCGCACGAAGCCCAGGCTGTAGATGCCGGTGTAGCAGATCAGCAACTGCAGATAGAGCGGGGTGCCACGGAAGACGTAGGTGTAGAGGCCGATCGGCCAGCGCAGCCAGCGGCGCTCCGAGACCCGGGCCACCGACAGCGGCACCGATACGATGAAGCCGATCACCACCGAGGCCACCAGCAGCCAGAGGGTCATGGCCAGACCGGTGATGTGATAGCCATCGGTCCACAGCAGCGGTTTCCAGTATTGCTGCAGGAGTTCGATCATCGCTTGGCCTCCCGCACGCCGACGTGATAGCGCCGTTCCAGGGCCCCGAGGATGGCGTTGGTCACGGCGGTGATGAGCAGATAGATGACGCCCGCGACGATCAGGAAGTAGAACAGCTTGAAGGTGCCCTTGCCGGCCTCCTGGGAGGCACGGACCAGATCCGCCAGGCCGATGATGGAGACTAGCGCGGTGGCCTTGAGCAGCACCTGCCAGTTGTTGCCGATGCCGGGCAGGGCGAATCTCATCATCTGCGGAAAGGTGATCAGGGTGAAGGTCTGCCAGCGGCTCAGCCCGTAGGCCAGGGCGGCTTCGCCCTGACCACGCGGCACGGCGAGGATGGCGCCGCGAAAGGTCTCGGTGAAGTAGGCGCCGTAGATGAAGCCGAGGGTGGCGATACCGGCGGCCATGGGATCGATGTCGATGTAATCCCAGCCCATGTAGTCGGTGAGGGCGCCCAGCCAGTTCTGCAGGCTGTAGAAGATCAGCAGCATCAGCACCAGATCGGGCACGCCACGGATCAGGGTGGTGTAGCTCTGGGCAATGAAGCGCAGGGGCGCGAGGCGCGACAGCTTGGCCGAGGCGCCGAGCAGGCCGAGGATGACCGCCACGATCAGCGCGAAGCCGGCGAGCTTGAGGGTCGTCAGGGTGCCTTCCAGGATTAGCGGGCCGTAGCCATGCAGGCTGAGCGTGCCCAGTCCGATGGACTGCAAGAAGGAGTCGAAGGAATTCTGCTGCATGCGTCTTGGGAAAATCGCCTGGTGAGGCCGCCGGCGCGGTGGGCGCCGGCGGTCATACGTAAAACGCCCCCGGTGGCACCGGAGGCGTTTGCCGAACCGACCTTACTTGGGATCGTAGAGGTTCAGGTCGCCGAAGTACTTCTTCTGGATCTTGTCGTAGGTGCCGTCGGCGTGGATGGCCGCGATACCCTTGTTGACGAAGGTCTTGAACTCGTCGTTGCCCTTGCGGATACCGATGGCGGTATCGGCCGGCAGCAACTCGTCATGGATGGCGGTGTTGGTGTAGCCCTTGCCCTGCGGCGACTTCATGAAGCCACCTTCGGCCTGCAGCATGTCCTGCATGGCGACGTCGATACGACCGGACACCAGGTCGGCATAGACCTGATCCTGGTTCTGGTAGCTCTGGACGTTGACGCCGTTGGGCGCCAGCTTCTGCTTGGCGAAGGTTTCCTGGATGGTGCCCTGCTGCACGCCCACGGTCTTGCCCTTCAGGCTTTCCGCGGTGGCCTGCAGGTTGGCGCCTTCCTTGGTGACCATGGAGGAGGGGCCCGACCAGAGCAGGTCGGAGAAGTCGATCTGTTCGGCACGCGCCGGGGTCTTGGTCAGCGAGGACAGGATGCCGTCGAACTTGCGCGCGCGCAGGCCGGGAATCAGGCCGTCGAAGTCACTCACCACCCACTTGCACTTCACCTCCAGCTTTTCGCAGATGGCGTTGCCCAGTTCGATGTCGAAGCCGACGAAGCTGCCATCGGCGGCCTGGGATTCGAAGGGCGGATAGGTGGTATCCACACCGAAGCGGATCTCTTTCCATTCCTTGGCCATCGCCGAACCGGCGGCCAGACACAGGGCGAGCGCAGAGAGAGTCAGCCAGCTTTTTTTCATGTCGGATCCTAGTGCGAATGTGGATGAAATCATGGCGCCAGTACGACGCCCGTGCCCTCGCGGGAGCAATAAGCTTACCAGTCGGCGAAGATCGTCCCAAATCTGTACGCGGTTGCCGCGTTGGTTACATCCTGTAGCAGCCGACCCCGCCGAGCGGCGCGCATTATGCACCGGAAAGGCGCGGCTTTCCTGCCCGGCGCGGACGAACGCACCGCTTTGGGTCTAAAAAAATACGCATGCGCCATAGGTGGGCAGAAAGGTAGCAGAAGGTCCGCTTCGCTAAGACATCGTATCTGTTCGGTAGCAGTCACGGAGTGCAGCTGTGTGCAAAGGAAACGGGAGCGAAGCCGGATGAGCGATGGCGAAAAGAAGATGACCCCCCGCAGGATTCCGGCGCCGAGCGGCTACCGGTGCCGCCAGGTCCGCGCGGGGGTAAGGATGAGCGGCCTGCCCGGCTGCCATAAGGCACTGGGCTAGCCGGTGGCGCGGAGCCTGGGCAGGTTGCTGGCGCTGGTCCTCCTGGCCGCGCTCTATGGGGCGCTGCATGACCAGCTCAGCTACGGCCTGGGGCCGGATTACTTCGATTGCCTGAAATTTCCGCAATTCGGGCTGCTCGATAGCGAGCTGGCGCCCCGCTGGCGAGCGGCCCGGGTCGGCCTGCAGGCCGGCGCGGCGGCAGGACTGCCGCTGGGCCTGGCGCTGCTCTGGCTGGCGCGCGGACGTCCTGGCGGTGACCGCTATCTGTGGCGCGGCAGCGCAGCCGTGCTGCTCGGGGCGCTGGGTTGCGCCGTGCTGGGCCTGGGCCTGGGCTGGCTTGCCCTGGAGCTGGGCAGCGTCCTGCGGGTACCGGACTGCGTGCAGGACCGCAGAGGTTTCCTGCTGGCGGCCTGGATGCACGATGGCAGCTACCTGGGCGCCCTGTTGGCTTTGCTGGTGTTCGCCTGGCGCAACCGGCTGCGCCGCTGAAACCGCGCGAGGATTCGCGCGACGCCGGCTTCCAGCGCCAGAAAGAGCAGGGCGACCGTACCGCCGAGCAGGGTGCTGCCGATCCGCTCACGGGCGATGCTCGCCTCGGGGGCGCCGGCCAGGGCGACCATCAGCACCGTGGTGCCGGTGATGAACAGCGTCTGCAGCGGGTAGCGACCGTCCTGCAGCAGATAGGCGCCCGCCGCACACAGCAGGCAGGCAGTGGCTAG
The DNA here is from genome assembly GCF_029959585.1 of Pseudomonas sp. PS02302. Lineage (NCBI taxonomy): Bacteria > Pseudomonadati > Pseudomonadota > Gammaproteobacteria > Pseudomonadales > Pseudomonadaceae > Pseudomonas > Pseudomonas sp. PS02302. The sequence continues at coordinate 8,698 of NZ_JASCON010000055.1, read as the reverse complement.
GACGGCGGGCGTGTTGTCGAGCCAGACCACCGCGCCCGCCAGCAGGCAACCGGCCAGGGTGCCGCCCAGCCGACCCAGGCCGCGCCGCCAGGTATCGCCCAGCCGCGGCTTGAGCACCAGCAGGGCGGTCATCGGCGCCCAGTAGCCGTGGCCGTAATCGAGCAGGCCGGTCAGGGTCTGGCAGAGGGCGACCACGGCGGCGGCATAGAAGCCGTAGCGGCCGAGCCGAAATCTGTCTTCGAACAGCACCACCACCTCCCTGAGATGGGCCTTGAGGGAACCGGTGCGCAGCCGCCATTGGGAGCGATAGAGGGCCTTTTGTACGAGGGCGAAGAACAGCAGTTGCAGCAGTCCGCCGCCGAGCACCAGGCCACCCCGCAGCAGGGCCTGGTGCAGATCGCCGGGAAAGCCGCCGGCTACCAGCAGGGCCACCGTCCATTGCTGGGTGATCCACCAGGGGCCATTGCCAACGGCGAACAGCCAGGCGCAGCAGGCCGCCCAGAGGGCGCCGGCCAGGACCAGCGCCAGCAGCTGCTGACCCAGCAGGGAGCCGACCACGGCGGAAAAGGCCATGCCCAGCGCCGCCACCAGCATGGGCGCCAGGGGCTCGGCGGCAAAGCTCTTGTAGGCGCCGAAGCCGACGGTATAGGCGCCACCCAGGGCCACCACGCAGGGGAGCCAGGCCCCGGTCCACCCGCCGGTGAGCAGGATCGCCGCCAGGGCCGGCAGGCAGGCGAGCGCCAGGGCCCAGCGCGGTTCCCGCGGCGCGCCCAAGGCGCCAGCGGTCACCGGCGGCGCTGTCTGGCCAGCCATCGCTAGGCCAGCAGATTCTGCAGGATATCGAGGGTGTCGGCTTCGGCCACCGGCTTGTCGTGACGCCAGCGCAGCATCCGTGGAAAGCGCACGGCGACACCGCTCTTGTGGCGCTTGGACAGGGCAATGCCCTCGAAACCCAGCTCGAATACCAGGGTCGGCTCGACGCTGCGTACCGGACCGAATTTCTCCACCGTGGTGCGCCGGACGATGGCGTCCACCTTGCGCATCTCTTCGTCGGTGAGGCCGGAGTAGGCCTTGGCGAAGGGCACCAGGGTGCGTTCGCTGCTCTCCGGCGGGCCGTCCCAGACGGCGAAGGTGTAGTCGGAATAGAGACTGGCACGCCGCCCATGGCCGCGCTGGGCGTAGATGAGTACCGCATCCACCGAGAAGGGATCGACCTTCCATTTCCACCAGGTGCCCATGTCCTTGGTGCGGCCGACGCCATACAGCGAATCCTGGGCCTTGAGCATCATCCCTTCGACCCCCAGGGTGCGCGAAGCCTCGCGCTGGCGGGCGAGGTCCTGCCAGTCTTTGCCGTGCAGCAGCGGCGAGGGGCGCAGCAGCGGACTGGCGCAGCGCGCTACTACCCCTTCCAGTTCGGCGCGGCGCTGGCGTTGCGGCTGGCTGCGCAGGTCATGGCCCTGCCATTCCAGCAGGTCGTAGGCGAGCAGGATGACCGGTACGTCTTCGAGGATTTTCTTGCCCAGGGTCTTGCGCCCGATGCGTTGCTGCAGCAGCGCGAAGGGCTGCACGCCGAAGGGGATGGGCGCGGCCGGATCGCGGCCGTCCTGCTGCTCGCTGACCTCCTCGCTGCTGAGCAGGGCATCGGGCGCGGCGTCTTCCTTCCAGACCACGATCTCGCCATCGATGACGGTGCCATCGGGCAGTAAATCCGCGAGGGGATGCAGTTCGGGAAAGCGATCGGTGACCAGATCCTCACCCCGCGACCAGATCCACAGGCGACCGTCGCGCTTGACCAGCTGGGCACGGATGCCATCCCACTTCCATTCCACCTGCCAGTCCTCGGCCGGCCCCAGTTGCGCCTCGAATTGCTCCACCGGCAGTTGCAGGGCGTGGGCGAGAAAGAAGGGATAGGGCTGGCCGCCGCGCTGGGCATGCTCGTCCGGACTTTCCGGGGCGACCAGGCGGGCATAGCCCCCGGCGGTGGGGCGGTGGGACAGATCGGTGTAGCCCACCAGGCGCTGGGCGACGCGCTTGGGGTCCAGGTCCGCCAGAGTGGCGAGGGCGCGGGTCACCAGCAGCTTGGAGACACCGACGCGGAATTCGCCGGTGATCAGCTTGATGCAGACCATCAGGCTCTGTCGATCCAGCTGGTCCCAGAGCGGCGGCAGGCGCTCGGCCAGTTCCTCCGGTGGCAGGCCGCGCAGGGGCAGCAGGTACTCCTCCAGCCAGAAGGCCAGGCCCTCGGCATTGGCGGCATCGGCGGTGGGAATCAGCAATGCCATGGTTTCGGCCAGGTCGCCCACCGCCTGGTAGCTTTCTTCGAACAGCCACTCGGGCAGCCCGGAGAGGGTCATCGTCAATTCGCGCAGCTGCCGGGTGGGTACCAGCCGACGGGGGCGGCCGCCGGCGAGGAAGTACACCGCCCAGGCGGCATCCGCCGCCGGGGCGCTGCCGAAGTAGTCCACCAGCGCCGCAAGCTTGGCATTGTTGGAGGTGGTGGCGTCGAGACGCCCATAGAGTTCGGCGAAGGCCTTCATGCCTGGGCCTCCGCGGCGACGGGGGTATCGTCTTCCTCACCGTATTCGGTGGTGAAGCCCTGGGCGTCCAGGCCCTGGTCGCGCAGGTAGCGCACCAGGGTGGCGACCGAGCCATGGGTGACCATGACCCGTTCGGCGCCGGTTTGCTCGATGGCCCACAGCAGGCCTGGCCAGTCGGCGTGGTCGGAGAGCACGAAGCCGCGATCCACCCCGCGTCGCCGGCGGGTGCCGCGCAGCATCATCCAGCCGCTGGCGAAGGCGTCGCTGTGCTCGCCGAAACGGCGGATCCAGGTGCTGCCGCCGGCGGAGGGTGGCGCGATGATCAGTGCCTGGCGCAGCGTGGGGTCGCTCTTCTTGAAGTCGCCGGCGTAGTGGGTTTCCGGGATGCGGATGCCGGCTTCGCGATAGACCCGGTTCAGGGGCTCCACCGCGCCATGGGCGAGGATGGGACCGATCTCCGGATCCAGGCCGTGCAGGAGCCGTTGCGCCTTGCCGAAGGCATAGCTGTACAGCACGCTGGCCAACCCCTGGGCCTGGTTGGCGCGCCACCAGGCGTTGACCTCGGCGAAGATCTCCGCCTGGGGGCGCCAGCGATAGATCGGCAGGCCGAAGGTGGATTCGGTGATGAAGGTGTGGCAGCGCACCGGCTCGAAGGGGGTGCAGGTGCCATCGGGTTCGACCTTGTAGTCACCCGAGGCCACCCAGACCTCGCCACGGTATTCCAGGCGTACCTGGGCCGAGCCCAGCACATGGCCGGCCGGGTGGAAGCTCAGCTTGACCCCGTGGTGATCGATGACCTCGCCGTATTCCAGGGTCTGGAGGTTGATGTCGGCACCCAGCCGGGCGCGCAGGATGCCGGCGCTGCCGGAGGTGGCGAGATAGTGGCCGTTGCCCACCCGCGCATGGTCGCCGTGGCCGTGGGTGATGACCGAACGTTCCACCGGATGCCAGGGATCGATGTAGAAGTCACCGGGCGGGCAATAGAGGCCGTCCGGTCGGGCGATGACGAGGTCCATGGGCGCCGCTCTGCAGGGGAATACCCATAGGAACGGCGGCCGGGCTCCGGAGTTCGCCGCTCAGGCTTGGGCGGCGAAGCTCAGGGCCTGTTGCAGGGCGGCCTGGCCAACTACCTCGCCGATCACCAGGATCGCCGGACTACGCAGCTGGAAGAGGGCGGCGTCCACCTGCAGGTGTTGCAGGGTCGAGCGGCACTCGCGCTGGTCCGGCAGGGAGGCGTTCTCGATCATGGCCACCGGTGTGGTCAGCGCGAGACCGCCGTCCAGCAGGCCCTGCTGGATCTCGGCCAGGCGGGCCACGCCCATGTAGACCACCAGGGTGGTGCCGATGGCGGCCAGGGCGGCCCAGTTGGGCGCCGTGTCGTCCTGGGTATGGGCGGTGACCAGGGTCACGCCACGGGCCACGCCTCTCAGGGTCAGGGAGATGCCGCAGGCGGTGGCACCGGCCAGGCCGGCGGTGATGCCGTTGACGATCTCGCTGGCGACGCCACGGGCGGCCAGCCATTCGGCTTCCTCGCCGGCACGACCGAAGATGCAGGGATCGCCGCCCTTGAGCCGGGCCACGCAACGGCCCTGGCGGGCATAGCGCAGCATCAGTCGGTGGATGAAGGCCTGGGGCGTGGAGCGGCAGCCGCCGCGCTTGCCGACGCGGATCACCCGGGCGGTAGGGCAGTGTTCGAGCACCGCCGGATTGACCAGGTCATCGATCATCACCACCTCGGCTTCGCCCAGGGCGCGCACCGCCTTGAGGGTCAGCAGCTCGGGATCGCCGGGGCCGGCACCGATCAACCAGACTTTCCCGCTCATGTAGTGACCTCTCGATTCCAGGGTAGCGACTGTAACGCAAAAAAAAGGCGTCCCGCTGCAAGCAGCTGGGACGCCTTTGTCCGGAGGGTCTTTCCTCGCCGTTGAAGAAAGACCTATGTGTATTGTGGAATTGCAGACTTCATGCCAAGGCGCGGATCCGTCCTTTCCGCCGGTTTACCGCTGGAAACCGGCAGCTGGCTGCCCCTTTTGGGCGCAGCGTGCTGCAAAGCAGGGCATGGCGCCGCGACGTCTTCAGTGCCGATAGAGCCAGAGCAGCACCAGCAGCAGATTCAGCAGCAGCGAACAGGCGGCCACGATCTGCCAGGTGCGCAGGGGATCGCGCTGCAGCAGCGGCAGCGGGCGGGTCAGGGGTTGGCGCTCGCCCTGCTCCAGCAGCAACAGGGCTTCCTCGGCGGTTTCGAAGCGGTCGGCGGGGTCGACCGCCACGGCGCGCTGCAGCCAGTCGTCGAGCCAGGCCGGTACATCCGGACGCCGGCGCAGGGCACTGGCCGGCGCACCGAAACGTGGCCGCTGGAAGGGTTCGACCTCGCCGTAGGGATAGCCACCGGTGAGCAGCTGATAGAGGGTCACCCCGGTCGCATAGAGATCCTGGGCCGGACTGGGCTCGGCGCCCTCGAAGGACTCCGGCGCCCGGTAGCTGGGAGTGCCCGGGCTGTCATGCAGATCCTCGGACAGCTGCGGACAGTAGGCCAGGCCGAAGTCCAGCAGGCGCAATTCGCCATCCTGGCCGCGATGCAGGTTGTCCGGCTTGATGTCGCGGTGGAGGATGTTGCGTCTGTGCAGCTGGCCGAGGGCCCGCAGCAGGCGGGAGGCGACGTCCAGCCAGTCGGCCAGGGCCAGGGGGCCTTCGCTGCGCAGCTGCTGCGCCAGGGTACGACCGGCATATTCCCGTTGCACGAAGTAGAGATGCGCCCGCCGCGGCAACGGATGGACCTCGACGAAGGCGCGTCCGGCGACCCGGCGCAGGAACCACTCCTCCATGAGCAGGGTATGACCGGCCAGGGTGTCGAATTGCAGCGCCGCGGGCAGGGTCTTGAGCAGCCACGGACGACCGCCCTCGTCCTTGACCCGGTAGAGCAGTGATTGCCGCGACTCGGCCAGACGCTCCACCACCGTCCAGCCTTCGAAGTGCTGGCCGGGCTTGAGCGCCGGCAACGGCGGCCAGGTATCGGCGCTGGCCAGGGTATCGGCCAGGGACACATCAGGGAGGCGGTCGACCCGTACTAGCAAGGCGCTGGCGTTGTCCTGGCCACCGGCATGCAGGGCGCCGGCCACCAGGGCCTGGGCAGCGGCCTCCAGCTCCGCGACGCCATCGACCAGGATGCGCCTCATGCTGTCTTCACCCAGCGCGGCCCAGACGCCGTCGCTCACCAGGAGCAGGGTTTCGCCGGCTTCCAGCTCGCCTTCGCGAAAGTCCACCACCAGGTGGTTCTCCAGCCCCAGGGCGCGGGTCAGCACATGCTGCATGCCGGCCTGCTGCCAGACGTGGTCGACGGTGAGGCAGCTCAGCCGGTCGCCGTGCCAGCGGTAGGCGCGGCAGTCGCCGACGTGGGCCAGGGTATAGCGCCGCCCGCGGATCACCAGGGCGGTGAGGGTGGTCAGCAGTGGCTGGCCATTGCCGGCGGCCTGCAGCCAGCGATTCTGCGCCAGCAGCAACCGCTCCAGGGCCTGGGCCACCGGCCAGGTCTCCGGGGTGGAATAGTAATCCTGGGCCAGGGCCTGGAGGGTGGCGCGGGCGGCCAGACCACCGTCGGGACAGCCGCTGACGCCATCGGCGAGGGCGAACAGATGCCCCTTGGTCGCCGCCAGCGCCGCGCTGGGCTGGACACTGCGCAAGGCGTCCTGGTTTTCCTTGCGCGGACCGGTCGCAGTGGCTTCGGCGAAGGCGAGTTCTAGAGGCATGTAGGGGGCGCCGGAGAGGAAAGAAGACGGGCAATGCAAAAGCGATACCCGCCCACCGGACGCCCCTGATTCCTCACCAGATTTCCACGCGTTTCTCGTCCGGCCGGACCATGGCATCACCCGCCTTGCAGCTGAACGCCTTGGCGAAGGACGGCATGTTGGACGGCGCGCCAAGGGCGCGGAATCTCATGGGCGCATGGGGATCGGTGTTGAGGAACAGGCGCGCCTGCTCTTCACGGATCGAACCGCGCCAGACCCGCGCCCAGTTGAGGAAGAAGCGCTGCTGCTGGGTATAGCCATCGATCTTCCGGTTGGCTTCCTCCGGCTTCTTGGCCAGGGCCAGTTGCAGGGCGTCGTAGGCCGCATTGATGCCGCCGAGATCACCGATGTTCTCGCCCAGGGTGAGCTTGCCGTTGACGTGCAGCTCCGGATGATCCGGCAGCGGCTGGTAGTTGTCGAACTGCTCCACCAGTTTGCCGGTGCGGGCTTCGAAGGCCTGGCGATCGGCTGGCGTCCACCAGTCCACCTGGTTGCCGGCGCCATCGAACTTGCTGCCTTGGTCGTCGAAGCCATGGCTGGCCTCGTGACCGATCACCGCGCCGATGCCGCCGTAGTTGATGGCGTCGTCGCCGTCCGGATAGAAGAACGGCGGCTGCAGGATGGCGGCGGGGAAGTTGATGGTGTTGTCGGTGGGGCTGTAGTAGGCATTCACCGTCTGCGGGTACATGCCCCATTCCTGGCGGTCGGTGGGCTTGCCGATCTTGTCCAGGTCATGGCGATAGTTGAAGCGCGAGGCGGCTTCCAGGTTGGCATAGAAGCCCTGCGGCTTGAGCGTCAGGCCGCTCCAGTCGCGCCAGCGCTCGGGATAGCCGATCTTGGGCAGGAAGCTGTCCCACTTGGCCAGCGCCTTCTGCTTGGTCTCCGGACTCATCCAGTCGAGCTGCTCGATGCGCGCCTTGAGCGCCAGCATCACGTTGTCCACCAGCTCCTGGGCCCGCGCCTTGGCCTGGGGCGAGAAATGCTCCTGCACATAGAGCTGGCCGAGACCTTCGCCCATGGCGCCGTTGACCGCGCGCAGCACCCGTTTCCAGCGTTCGCTCTGCTGCTGCTGGCCACTCAGGGTCTTCTGGTTGAATTCGAAGCTTTCCTGCTGGAAAGGCCTGGACAGCAGCGGCGCAGCGTCGTCGATCACATGGGCACGCAGATAGGCCTGCCACTGCTCGACGGGAGTCTCGGCCAGCATCCGGTCGAATTCGGCGAAGAAGCCCGGCTGGGACAGCGAAAAGCCCTGCTGGCCGGTGACGCCCTGGCTGGCGAAGAAGGCCTGCCAGTCGAAATGCGGCGTGACCTTGTTGGCTTCGGCGAAGCTCAGGTAGTGATACTGGTTCTCCGGATTGCGCAGCTCCACCGGCTTGACGGAAGCCCGCGCCAGGCGACTTTCGAAGGCCAGCACCAGTTCGGCCTGGGCGGCCGCCTTGGCCTTGGGCACTCCGGTCAGCACCAGCAGCCGGGCGATGTGGCCGAGATAGGCCTGGCGCAGCTTGGCGTAGTCGGCTTCGGTGTAATAGTCGGGCGTGGGCAGGCCCAGGCCGCCCTGGTAGGCGTAGGCGATCTGCTGCTTGGCGTTCTGATAGTCGGCGCCGGAGCCGAAGGAGAACAGCTGCATGTCGCCACGGGCGAAGCTCTGTTGGAGGTACTTCACGACATCAGCCGTGGTGCGCAACCCGTCGATGGTCGCCAGTTGCGCCTGGATCGGCCGATAGCCGGCGCGCTCGATGGCGGCCTCGTCCATGCCCGAGCGATACAGCCAGCCGATCTTCTGCTCCACCGAGCCCGCTGCCGCGCGATCCGCGGTGCGGGCGGCGCGCTGCAGGATGGCGTGCTGGTCGTTGAGCGATTTTTCCCCCAGGGCCATGAAGGAACCCCAGCGTGACTTGTCCGGCGGGATCGGATTGGCCGCGACCCATTTTTCATTGACGAAGATGTCGAGGTCACTGCAGGCGGTGGCCGGGTCACCCAGTTCGGTGACGTCGAAAACCGGGGCGGCGAAGGCCTGGCTGCCGAGCAGCAGGCCGATGGCGAGGGTGAGAGGTTTCAACGCAGGCATGGGAGAAAAGGGTCTCCAGGAAGGGACAGGGAAGCAGGGTGGGGCGTCGAGGGTAGCGGTCGGGGCGCGACCCTGCCAAGGGCGGCGGCTTTGTCTGAAAAGTGCCTGCGCTCGGTCATGCAGCGTTAAAAATCCGTTCGGAATGCTCATTTACCACTCGTAAACTGCGCTTCCTCACGGATTTTTGCCTTGCCTGACCTTCGCTCGGCGACTTTTCAAACAAGCCGTGACCCCAGAAACGACGATCCCCGCCGAGGCGGGGATCGTGGGCGACGCTCTGGATCAGAACACCGTCAGCTGCGCCAGTT
>NZ_JASCON010000054.1:0-37160 GCF_029959585.1 Pseudomonas sp. PS02302 | reverse complement strand
CCCCTCAGCGGGGGGGGTGTTGCGCCGGGGGGGGGGGCGGGCGGGGCCCTCCAACACCCCCCCCCCCGCCCCCCGGGGGGCGCGACTGCCGAGATGGACCAGGTGCCAGTCGTTGGCGAAGCCGTCTTCGCTGGAGTACTGGCACATCGGGGAGACCACCACGCGATTGGGCAGGGTCAGCTGACGCAGGGTCAGGGGTTGGAACAGGAGACTCATGGCGGACCTCGTCTAGTCGGGATGCACGGTATTGGAGTGCTACCAACCAGAATAGATCGCCGATCCGACAGGACTCGTCTGAAAAGTGCCTGCGCCCGGTGATGCTGCGTTGAAAATCAGCTGGATCGCCAGTCCGGCCTGGGCGGCTCCATCGGAATGCTCATTTACCTTTCGTAAACTCGTTCGCGAGCCCGGTCCGCTTCCTCGCTGAGTTGATTTGCTGGCGCTCACCCCCAGGGCCAGCCGTAGGCTGTTACTCCCTTTGCTCGTTGCGCCTTGCCTGACCTTCGCTCGGCAACTGTTCAGGCGAGCCCTAACGCGGTGCCAGGTGCACCACCAGCAACTGCACATTCTCGTTACCGCGGAATTCGTTCACGTCCAGCCGATAGGCCAGCTCGGCCCAGCGGATGTTGGGATCCGGCCAGGTGTCGCGATCGATGTTGAAGGCGATGCCGTCCAGCTCGGGGCCGCCCTGCTCGCTGCGCAGGGTCAGCTTGAGGTGCCGTTCCTTGAGCAGACGCTGGGAGAGGATCTCGAAGGTGCCGTGGAACAGCGGCTCGGGAAACTGCTGGCCCCAGGGACCGGCCTGGCGCAGGGCCTGGGCCAGGCCGAGCTGGAATTCGGTGGGCGCAAGGCTGCCATCGGTCTGCAATCGGCCGCTGAGGTCGTCCGCTTGCAGGTGACGGCGCACCTCGGCGTCGAAGGCGGCGGCAAAGGTCTCGTAGTGCGCCTGGGGCAGGCTGAGGCCAGCGGCCATGGCGTGACCGCCGAACTTGGTGATCAGCCCCGGATGACGGGTCGCCACGGCGTCCAGGGCATCGCGGATGTGCAGCCCGGGTACCGAGCGCGCCGAGCCCTTGAGCATGCCGTTGCCACTGCCGTCGTCGGCGAAGGCCAGCGCCGGGCGGTGATACTTTTCCTTGAGGCGCGAGGCGAGGATGCCGATCACGCCCTGATGCCACTCCGGGTCGAACAGGCAGAGACCGAAGGGCAGATTGTCTTCCGGCAACTCCTTGAGCTGCTTGAGCGCCTCGCGCTGCATGCCCTGCTCGATGCTCTTGCGATCCTTGTTGAAGTCGTCCAGCTGCTGGGCATATTCCTGCGCCCGCTGCGGGTCTTCGCAGAGCAGCAACTCGATGCCGATGGACATGTCGTCCAGGCGCCCCGCCGCGTTGAGCCGCGGGCCGAGAATGAAACCGAGGTCGCTGGAGGCCACCTTGCCCGGCTGACGCCCGGCCACTTCCAGCAGCGCCTTGAGACCGGGGCGTGCCCGACCGGCGCGGATCCGCATCAGCCCCTGGTGCACCAGGATGCGATTGTTGGCGTCCAGCGGCACGACGTCGGCGACGCTGCCGAGGGCCACCAGATCCAGCAACTCGGCCAGATTGGGCTCGGCCAGGCCCTGACGGGCGAACCAGCCGTTCTCGCGCAGGCGACTGCGCAGGGCCAGCATCACATAGAAGATCACCCCGACCCCGGCGATGCATTTGCTGGGGAAGGCGCAGGCCGGCTGATTCGGATTGACGATGGCATCGGCGGCGGGCAATTCGGCGCCTGGCAGGTGGTGGTCGGTGATGACCACCTGCAGCCCGGCCGCCTTGGCCGCAGCGACGCCGTCCAGGCTGGAGATGCCGTTGTCGACGGTGAGCAGCACCTCGGGTTCGCGCTGCAGGGCCACGGCAACGATCTCGGGTGTCAGGCCGTAGCCGTATTCGAAGCGATTGGGCACCAGGTAGTCGACCCAGGCCGCACCCAGGCGACGCAGGGCCAGCACGCCCACGGCACTGGCGGTGGCGCCATCGGCATCGAAGTCGCCGACGATGAGGATGCGCCGACGCTCTTCCAGGGCGCGTGCCAGCAGCTCCACCGCCGCCTCGATGCCCTTGAGCTGGTGATAGGGCACCAGCCGCGCCAGGCCCTTGTCGAGTTCCTCCGGCAAGGTCACGCCGCGCGCGGCATAGAGTCGGGTGAGCAGCGGCGGCAGGTCGCCCAGGTCGGGCAACACCGCCGGCAGCGGACGGGGCTCCAGGCGCATCAACGTTCGCCCAGCAGCCATTCCAGCTGCAATTCGTGCTGACCGCGGTCGTCGGTGACGAACAGGGTGCCTTCGCTGATCGTCACCTGCCAGGAAATGCTGCGCGGCAGATCGCGGGCCAGCTCGGCCAGGGGCTCGGCGGGGACCGCGGCGATATGCAGATTCTTCAGCGTCCTGACCGCATCCACCACCTTGGTCTGCCAGACGCGCAGGTTGCCGTAGGCCAGCAGGCTGGTGCGCTCGGTACGGCGGCTGCACCAGGTCAGGCGGTCGGCATCGGGTTGGCCGACTTCGATCCAGTGCAGCACCCGACCATCGAGACTCTTTTCCCACAGCGCCGGCTCGTCGACGTCGGACAGGCCACGGCCGAAGGCCAGCTGCTCGTTGTACCAGAGCACGTAAGCCAGCAATCGCACCGCCATGCGCTCCTCGGTCTCGGAGGGATGCCGCGCCACGGTCAGACGCAGATTCTCGTAGACCCCGCGATCCAGATCGGTGAGGTTGAGTTCGACTTTGTAGGGCGTGGCTTGCAGAGCCATGGCGGGTCACCGGCAGGGAAAGCCGGGCATTGTACCGGAAAAAAGGCAGGGGACCTTGGGACCGCGGATCCGTAGGTTGGGCTGAGAACAGCGAAGCCCAACGCTAGAAGGTTCGAGTCCGCCTCGTTGGGCTTCGACGATGGAGCCGTCTCAACCCAACCTACAGGCCCCCGTAGGTTGGGTTGAGCGCCGCGCAGCCCAACCCGGGTGTGCTACCGCCCTACAGCGGCTGACCACGCTTGCCGTGGCGGCTGACGAAGGCCTGGACGGCGGCGAGGTCGTTGGGCAGCACCGTGCAGCGCTCTTCGCGTTGCAGCAGGTCGGCCAGGTGGGTCGGCAGGCTGAGGGTCGCGCCGATGCCGGCCTTTTCCACCGCTTCGGGGAATTTCACCGGGTGCGCGGTGCCCAGCACCACCATGGGCGTGGCCGGGCTGCGCCGGCATTCGCGAGCGGCGCGCACGCCGATGGCGGTGTGCGGATCCAGCACCTCGCCGGTGGCGGCATAAACCTCGGCGATGGTGGCGCAGGTCTCTTCATCGCTCACGGCCAGGGAGTCGAACAGCTTGCGCGCCTCGGTCCAGCGATCGTCGGCCACCGTCAGGGTGCCGCTGCTGCGGAAATTCGCCATCAGCTCGGCCAGGGCCAGGCCATCGCGACCGTGCAGGTCGAACAGCAGGCGCTCGAAGTTGGACGAGACCATGATGTCCATGGACGGCGACAGCGTGGCTTCCAGCTGCTGCTTGTCGTAGCGATTGCCGGACATGAAGCGATGCAGGATGTCGTTGCGGTTGGTGGCCACCACCAGCTGGCTCACCGGCAGCCCCATGTTGCGGGCCAGGTACCCGGCGAAGATGTCGCCGAAGTTGCCGGTGGGCACCGAGAAGGCGATGGAGCGCGCCGGGGCGCCCAGCTGCAGGGCCGCGTGGAAGTAGTAGACGATCTGGGCCATGATCCGCGCCCAGTTGATCGAGTTGACCGCCACCAGCGGGGTGCCCTTGAGGAAACCCTGGTCGGCGAAGCTGGCCTTGACCATCTCCTGGCAGTCGTCGAAGTTGCCTTCGATGGCGATGTTGTGGATGTTGTCGCCCAGCAGCGTGGTCATCTGCCGGCGCTGCACTTCCGATACCCGCTGGTGCGGATGGAGGATGAAGATGTCGACGTTCTCGCAGCGCTGGCAGCCTTCGATGGCCGCCGAGCCGGTATCACCGGAGGTGGCGCCCATGATCACCACGCGCTCGCCGCGCTTGGCCAGCACATGATCGAGCAGCCGCCCCAGCAGTTGCAGGGCGAAGTCCTTGAAGGCCAGGGTCGGACCGTGGAACAGCTCCAGTACCCATTCGTTGGCGTCCAGCTGGCGCAGCGGCGCAATCGAGCCATGGGCGAAACCGGCGTAGGTCTCTTCCAGGATGGCCTTGAATTCGGCATCGGCGATGGAGCCGGCGACGAAGGGTTTCATCACCCGGAAGGCCAGCTCGTGATAGGGCAGACCGGCCCAGGAGGCGATCTCCTCCAGGGAAAAGCGCGGCAGATTCTCCGGGACGTAGAGACCGCCATCGCTGGCGAGACCCGCCAGCAGCACTTCTTCGAAATTCAGCGCGGGCGCCTGGCCGCGGGTACTGATGTAACGCATGACTCGACCTCGGGAAAGACGGCGGCGCAGGGCGCCGCCAGGCTGCTCAGTTCAGGTGCTCGACGCGGATGCGGACGACATCGCCGACGACATCGTCCAGGGCTTCCAGGGCGGTGATGGCCTCGACCATGTGGCGCTCGGTCACGCGATGGGTCAGCAGGATCATGGGCACCAGGCCGTCATGTTCCTCGGCTTCCTTCTGCATGATGGACTCGATGTTGATGCCACGCGCCGAAAGGATGCTCGCCACCTGGGCCAGCACGCCCGGGTGATCCTTGGCCTGGATGCGCAGATAGTAGGCGCTCTCGCAGGCCTCGATCGACAGCACCGGATGGTCGGACAGCGCATCGGGCTGGAAGGCCAGGTGCGGCACGCGATTCTCGGGATCCGAGGTCATGGCGCGAACCACGTCCACCAGGTCGGCCACCACCGCTGAGGCGGTGGGCTCCTGCCCGGCACCGGCGCCGTAGAACAGCGTCGAGCCGACGGCGTCGCCATTGACCATCACCGCGTTCATCACGCCGTTGACGTTGGCGATCAGGCGATCCGCCGGGATCAGCGTCGGGTGCACCCGCAGCTCGATGCCCTGGGCGGTGCTGCGCGCCACGCCCAGGTGCTTGATGCGATAGCCCAGCGCCTCGGCGTAGCCGACATCGGCGGTGGTCAGGCGGGTGATGCCCTCGGTGTAGGCCTTGTCGAATTGCAGCGGAATGCCGAAGGCGATGGAGGCCAGGATGGTCAGCTTGTGGGCGGCATCGATGCCTTCGACGTCAAAGGTCGGATCGGCCTCGGCATAGCCCAGCGCCTGGGCTTCGGCCAGGACATCGGGAAAGGTGCGACCCTTCTCGCGCATCTCGGAGAGGATGAAGTTGCCGGTGCCGTTGATGATGCCGGCCACCCAGTTGATGCGGTTGGCGGCCAGGCCTTCGCGCAGCGCCTTGATCACCGGGATGCCGCCGGCCACCGAGGCCTCGAAGGCGACGATCACGCCCTGCTCGCGCGCCTTGGCGAAGATCTCGTTGCCGTGCACGGCGATCAGCGCCTTGTTGGCGGTGACCACGTGCTTGCCGTTGGCGATGGCGCGCAGCACCAGTTCGCGGGCCAGGGTGTAGCCACCGATCAGCTCCACCACCACGTCGATCTCGGGATTGTCGGCCACCGCCAGGACATCGGCGGTGATCGGCGTGCTGCCGGTATCGCACTGGGGATTGGGTCGGCGCTGGGCGATCTGCGCCACCTCGATACCCCGCCCGGCGCGCCGGGCGATTTCCTCGGCGTTGCGCTTGAGTACGTTGAAGGTCCCGCTGCCCACGGTACCCAGACCACAGATGCCTACTTTGACCGGCTTCACACCCTTATCCCCCTATCAGGTGGCGCCGCTCCGCAGCGCCGTTGAAATCTCTCGCAGCGCCTAGCGGGCGCTGATTGCCGCTTCCGCCAGCTGGTCGGCCGGCTGGTAGCCCGGGATCATCTGGCCATCGGCGAGAATGATCGCCGGCGTGCCCTGGATACCCATGTTCTGTCCCAGCGCGAATTGCTGGGCGACCGGATTCTGGCAGCTCTCGGACTTGACCTCACGGCCGGTGAACATCTGGTTCAGCGCCGCCGGCTTGTCCTTGGCGCACCACACCGCCTCCAGCTGCTTGGAACCCGGCGAGCCCATGCCCTGGCGCGGGAAGGCCAGGTAGCGCACCTCGATGCCGCGCTTGTTCAGCTCGGGCACCTCGGCGTGCAGCTTCTGGCAATAGGGGCAGGTGGTGTCGGTGAAGACGGTGATGTGCGCCTTGGTCTCGCCCTGGGCGGGATAGACGATCATCTGGTTGCGATCGAGGCCATTGATCTGCCGCGCCACGGCGACGTTCTCGGCCTTCTCGGTCAGGTTGGAGGCCTTGCCGTCCTTGACCTGATACAGATAGCCCTGCATGACGAACTGGCCATCGCCGCTGGCATAGAGCACCCGGCCGCCCTTGAGCTGGACCTGGTAGAGGCCTTCCAGCGGACTCTTGGCGATGGACTCGATGGCGAGATTGGGTTGCAGCGCGGTCAGGCTCTGGCGAATGGCCTGCTCAGGTTCGGCCTGAGCCAGTTGCACGCCGAGCCCCAGGCAAGCGGCGAGCAACAGTTGGGAAATACGCATGTTTGACTCCTGTTGAGACGCCGGCAAGCCTACCACAGACCTGCTGGCTACGGCGGGGGGCCCTAGCCGCGCGGATGGTGCTGGGCGTGCAGTTGCTGCAGTCGCACGCGGGCGACGTGGGTGTAGATCTGGGTGGTGGACAGGCTGGTATGGCCGAGCAGCATCTGCACCGTGCGCAGATCCGCGCCGTGATTGAGCAGATGGGTGGCGAAGGCGTGCCTGAGGGTATGCGGCGACAGCGAGGTGCGGATGCCGGCCACCTGGGCATGCAGCTTGATACGGTGCCAGAAGGTCTGCCGGGTCATGGGCGTACCTCTCTGGCTGGGAAAGAGGATATCGCCGGGCTGGCCGCCCAGCAGCAGCGGACGCGCGGTCTTCAGATAGTCTTCGAGCCAGGCGATGGCCTCTTCGCCCAGGGGAATCAGCCGCTCCTTGCTGCCCTTGCCGAAGACCCGCAGCGAGCCTTCGCGCAGATTGATCTCGTCCAGGGTCAGGCTGATCAATTCGGTCACCCGCAGACCGGTGGCATACAGCACCTCAAGCATGGTGCGATCGCGCAGGCCGAGACTGTCTTCGGTATCCGGCGCGGCCAGCAGGGCTTCCACATCCGCCTCGGACAGACTCTTGGGCAGCGGCGCGCCCAGCTGCGGCATGCTCACCAGCAGCGTCGGGTCCTCGGCGATCCGCCCTTCGCGCACGCCGTACTTGTAGAAGCTGCGCAGACCGGAGAGAAAGCGCGCCGTGGAACGCGCCTGGTAACCCTCGCTCAGGCGCCAGCCGAGGTGATCGAGCACGGCGTCACGGCCGACCGTCTCCAGGGTCAGCCCCCTGCCCTCCAGCCAGCGGGCGAAGGCCAGCAGATCGGTGCGATAGGCGCTGCGGGTATGGGGCGACAGCCCCTTTTCCAGCCACAGGGCATCGAGGAATTCCTCGATCAGCCGTTCGGCGCTCACGCGGCGAAGCCGGGCAGCACTGGCGTCGGCTTGCCCTCGTCATCGACGGCGACAAAGCTGAAGGCGCCGTTGATGGCGCGCTCGCGCCCCTCCGCCAGCATGCCTTCGACGAAGACCTCCACCTGCACCTTGATGCTGGTGTTGCCAACCTTCACCACCCGGCCGATCAACTCGACGATGGAGCCGGCGGGAATGGGGTGGTTGAAATCGATCCGGTCGGTGGAGACCGTGACCAGCGGCTTGCGGCAGAAGCGCGTGGCGGTGATGAAGGACACCTCGTCCATCCAGGCCAGGGCGGTGCCGCCGAACAGGGTGTCGTGATGATTGGTGGTGGGCGGGAAGACCGCCTTGGCCACCCGGGTTTCCGACAGCGCCGTGCGCCGCTGGATTTCCGCTTCGCGGGTGCTCATATCTGTAATACCTCGAACCTCAGAAACGAAAAAAGCAGCCGAAGCTGCTTTTTTCTGGTCACGCCGCGATCAGGAAAGCTTTTCCTTGATGCGGGCAGCCTTGCCGGACAGTTCGCGCAGGTAGTACAGCTTGGCCTTGCGCACGTCACCGCGACGCTTGACGCTCAGGCTGTCGACCAGCGGGCTGTAGGTCTGGAAGGTACGCTCGACGCCAATGCCGTTGGAGATCTTGCGTACGGTGAAGGCGCTGTTCAGGCCGCGGTTACGCTTGCCGATCACCACGCCTTCGAAAGCCTGCAGACGCTGACGGTCGCCTTCCTTCACCTTAACCTGGACAATCACGGTGTCGCCGGGGGCGAACGCCGGGATTTCTTTGTTCATCTGCTCAGCTTCGATCTGGGCAATGATTTTGTTGGTCATGTCACTCTGCTCCTAAGACAGGCCGCGGCCCGCCATCGATACCTAACTATCGTTCCGCTGACGGAGATATTCCGCCAACAGGTTCTGCTCTTCCCCAGAAAGCGAGCGGCCATCCAGAAGATCGGCGCGTCGCTCCGCAGTGCGTCCCAGGGACTGCTGCAGGCGCCAGCGCCGGATATGCTCGTGGTTACCACTGAGCAACACGTCGGGTACGCGACGGCCCTCGTACACCTCGGGTCGGGTGTAGTGCGGGCAATCGAGCAGGCCGTCGGTAAACGAGTCCTGCTCGGCGGAATCCGCATGCCCCAAGGCTCCGGGCAGCAGTCGCGTGACCCCATCGATCAGCACCATGGCCGGCAATTCACCGCCGGACAGCACATAGTCGCCAATCGACCATTCCTCATCCACGTGCGTCTCGATGAAACGCTCGTCGATGCCTTCGTAACGCCCGGCGATGAGGATCAGATGTTCCTCCTGCGCCAATTCCCGTACCGCCGCCTGGTCGAGCTTGCGACCCTGCGGCGACAGGTAGATCACCTTCGCCGCCGAATCACCCTTGGCATCGGCCAGGGCACGCTCCAGCGGCTGAATTTTCATGACCATCCCGGGACCGCCGCCGAAGGGCCGGTCGTCCACGGTCTGGTG
This sequence comes from Pseudomonas sp. PS02302, assembly GCF_029959585.1. Classification (NCBI taxonomy): domain Bacteria; kingdom Pseudomonadati; phylum Pseudomonadota; class Gammaproteobacteria; order Pseudomonadales; family Pseudomonadaceae; genus Pseudomonas; species Pseudomonas sp. PS02302. The sequence goes on along the minus strand of NZ_JASCON010000054.1, from coordinate 28,175 downwards.
GCGATCCTCGGTGTAGCTGCGCGGGTTGTAGCAGGTCAGCTCCAGGAGCCCCTGCTTCATCGCGCGACCGCTCACGCCATAGGCGCTCACGGCGTCGAACATCTCGGGAAAGAGGCTGATGACATCGATACGCATGGATCAGAAATCCGCGTCCCAGTCGACCTGCATCTCGCCCTTGGCCAGATCCACCGCCAGCACGTACTGGTCGGGCAGATAGGGCAACAGACGCTCACGATCGTCGAGGCTGCCTGCACAGGGCAGGACCACCATGACGTCGTTGGCCCCGGTCTCCAGCAGATGATCCACCACACCCAGCCACTGGCCTTCGCGATTGATCACCTTGAGACCTTCCAACTGATACCAGTAGTAGTCACCGGCGCCCAGCTGGGGCAATTCGCTGCGCGGCACGCAGATCTCGAAACCGGCCATCAGGCGGGCTTCTTCACGATCGTCCAGGCCCTGCAGACGTACCGTCAGGACCTTGCCGTGCAACCGACCGCCGAGCACCTTGACCTGCCGGGTCTCGCCTTCGCGCCTGAGCGTCCAGGTCCGATAATCCAGCAGATTGTCGAGCGGATCGGTAAAGGAGTAGATCTTGAGCTCACCGCGTACGCCGAAGACCGAAACTATCTTGCCCAGGACCACCAGGTCGGGGGCGGAGGTCGGCGTACTCATGATCTTCAGGCGGTAGCCTGAGCGCTCTTGAGCAGCTGAGCGACGCGCTCGGACGGCTGAGCGCCCTGCGACAGCCAGTAGCTGGCACGCTCTTGATCCACCGACAGACGGATTTCGGCGCCGCTGGCCACCGGATTGAAGAAACCGATGCGCTCGACGAAACGACCATCACGCGCATTGCGGCTGTTGGTCACGGTCAGGTGGTAGAAGGGGCGCTTCTTGGAGCCGCCACGGGCTAGACGGATGGTTACCATTGAACTTCGTTCCTGTAGTCGGTGCTTGTAGCTGTGGGCACACTGGGCCACATGGCCCGAAAGGCCGCATATTCTAAGGGCTGTCACCCAGTTTGCCAATGGCTTTAAACGGCGCCCTCGGCATAGCGACAGCCTGGAGACTCCGACAGCGGAGTCCCGCCACTCGCGAAGGTGCATCAGCACTGGTGCCGACACCCCTTGCAGAGTCCTTTCCGATGCCGACCATCTGGCGACGGGCGGCATCGTGAAATCACATCTTGGGCATGCCACCGCCGGGGAGCATGCCGCCCATGCCGCGCATCATCTTGGCCATGCCGCCCTTGGCGGTGACCTTCTTCATCATCTTCTGCATCTGCTTGTGCTGCTTGATGAGGCGACCAACGTCCTGCACCTGGGTACCGGAACCCATGGCGATACGCTTCTTACGCGAGCCGCTGATCAACTCCGGATCACGGCGCTCGGCCGGAGTCATGGAGTCGATGATGGCTTCCATCTGCTTGAAATGCTTTTCCGCGGCGCCCTGGGCATTGCCCATCTGCTGGATGTTCACACCGCCCATCATGGTCGGCAGCTTGTCCATCAGCGAACCCAGGCCGCCCATGTTCTTCATCTGGCGCAGCTGGTCGCGGAAGTCTTCGAGGTCGAAGCCCTTGCCCTTCTTGAGCTTCTTGGCCAGCTTGTCGGCCTTCTCGCGATCCAGGGTCTGCTCGGCCTGCTCGATCAGCGAGAGGACGTCGCCCATGCCGAGGATGCGCGAGGCGACGCGATCCGGGTGGAAGGGATCGAGGGCTTCGCTCTTCTCGCCCATGCCGATGAACTTGATCGGCTTGCCGGTGATGTGGCGGACCGACAGGGCGGCACCGCCCCGGGCATCGCCATCGACCTTGGTCAGGATCACGCCGGTCAGCGGCAGGGCGTCGTTGAAGGCCTTGGCGGTGTTGGCGGCGTCCTGACCGGTCATGGCGTCGACCACGAACAGGGTCTCGGCCGGCTTGGTGGCGGCATGGACCTGCTGGATCTCCGCCATCATCTCGCTATCGATGTGCAGGCGACCGGCGGTGTCGACGATGACCACGTCGATGAATTTGAGCCTGGCTTCGCGGATGGCGGCCTGGGCGATCTCCACCGGCTTCTGGCTGATGTCGGAGGGGAAGAAGGTGACCCCCACCTCCCCGGCCAGGGTTTCCAACTGCTTGATGGCGGCCGGGCGGTAGACGTCGGCGGAGACGACCATGACGGTCTTCTTCTTGCGCTCCTTGAGGAAGCGCGCCAGCTTGCCCGCGGTGGTGGTCTTGCCCGCGCCCTGCAGGCCGGCCATGAGGATGACCGCCGGCGGCGCGACGTTGAGCGCCAAATCTTCGTTGGCCGCGCCCATGATGGCTTCGAGCTCGGCGCGCACGATCTTCACGAAGGCCTGGCCCGGGGTCAGACTCTTGGACACCTCGGTGCCGACCGCCCGCTCCTTGACCCGATTGACGAACTCCTTGACCACCGGCAGGGCGACGTCCGCTTCGAGCAGCGCCATGCGCACCTCGCGCAGGGTGTCCTTGATGTTGTCTTCGGTGAGCTTGGCCTTGCCGGTGATGTGGCGCAGGCTTTGGGACAGGCGGTCTGTGAGATTCTCGAACATGCGGACATCCAGGGCAGAAACGGCGGCTGACCGACAAGTATAACGAAAGTGCGCCTGACCAGGGATAGCCGCTAGGGCCGGTAGCTCGTGAAACGGTCAGCAGAGCCCTGAGCGGCCCACCGCCGAAAGCAGGGAAAAGGCACCGACACCAGGGCCGATGCCTACGGGGACGGGATCAGAAGATCAGCGAGAAGATGCCGATGACCACCACCAGGCCGATCAGAAAGATAATGCCCATGGTACCGCCGAGAAATTTAAGCATGGTCGTGACCTCTTCTAGATATGTACCTCTTGGGACCACCCCGCGGCGGCCTGGGTTCGCCCAATCCTGCCAGCCGGTGCCAGGGCGCGGCTCAGACTTTCTGTACCGCCCTGTCTGTGCCACACTCGCCTGCTTTCCGCTCTGCTGAAACCGGACCATGCACGCCCTGCTGCCCACCCTCCTGGCCGCTGCCCTCTATCTGCTCGCGACCCTCTACCAGGGCAGTTGCCTGCTGCGCAAACAGCCATCGAACAAGCCCCTGGTCCTGGGCGCCGGCATCCTGGCCCTGCTGCCCCACGCCCTGGCCGTCTATCTGCAGCTGATCCTCGAGCCGACCCTGAGCCTGGATTTCTTCGACGCCTCCAGCCTGATCTCGGCGACCGCCATCGCGCTGATGCTGATCGGCTGCCTGCGCATGCCGTTGCAACCCTTGCTGGTACTGGTCTATCCCCTCGGCGCCGTGACCGCGCTGCTGGCCGAATTCGTGCCGCCGGGCACCGTGACCCCGCTGGACGTATCGCCCAGGATCGTCGTGCACGTACTGCTGTCGATCATTGCCTATGGTCTCTTCACCCTGGCGGTGCTGCAGTCCTGCCTGGTGCTGTTGCAGAACCATCAACTCAAGAACAAGCACCCCTCGGGGCTGATCCGCAGCTTTCCGCCGCTACAGACCATGGAAAGCCTGCTGTTCGGCTTTCTCTGGGCGGGCTGGGTGGTGCTGTCACTGGCGCTGATCTCCGGCTGGTTCTTCGTCGAGGACATGTTCGCCCAGCACCTGATCCACAAGACGGTGCTCTCCTGCATCGCCTGGGTGGTGTTCGGCATCCTGCTGTGGGGCCGCCATCGCCGGGGCTGGCGCGGCCATACGGCGATCCGCTGGACGCTGCTGGGCTTCATCCTGCTGATGCTGGCCTACTTCGGTAGCAAGCTGGTGCGGGAATTCATCCTGCATCGTTGACAGTCGTCGTTCCACTACCTGCATAATCAGGCGACCGAACCACGTTCGGCGCGACCCGGCCAACAGCCGCTTCGCGCCCGGCACGTCATAACAGGTCGTCCCGCCCGTCCCCATCCTCGGACAGCCGCTGCCCCACCGGGCCGCTCCGGCAGACGCCTCCTACAAGAACGACTGCCCGGTACCCCTGCATGTCCACGACCGCTGCCGCCTTCGACGCGCCCACCTCCGTGCCGCGTAATTCCCCCACCCGCGTGGCCACCGCCAGCTTCATCGGCACCGCCATCGAGTTCTACGATTTCTATGTCTATGCCACGGCCGCGGCCCTGGTGATCGGCCCGGTATTCTTTCCCCAGGGCGCGGGCATGGCCCAGACCCTCAGCGCCTTCATCACCTTTGGCATCGCCTTCCTGGCGCGCCCCCTGGGCTCGCTGCTGTTCGGCCATTTCGGCGATCGCATCGGCCGCAAGTCCACCCTGGTGGCTTCGCTGCTGCTGATGGGCATCTCCACCACCCTGATCGGTCTCCTGCCCGGCTATGCCAGCATCGGCGTCTGGGCACCGATCCTGCTGTGCCTGCTGAGATTCGGCCAGGGCCTGGGCCTGGGTGGCGAATGGGGTGGCGCGGCGCTGCTGGCCACCGAGAATGCCCCACCCGGCAAGCGCGCCTGGTTCGGCATGTTCCCCCAACTCGGCCCCTCCATCGGCTTCCTCATGGCCAACGGCCTGTTCCTGGCCCTGGCGCTGCTGCTGGACGACGAGCAATTCCGCGCCTGGGGCTGGCGCATCCCCTTCCTGCTCAGCGCCCTGCTGGTGGTGGTCGGCCTCTATGTGCGGTTGTCGCTGCACGAGACGCCGGTGTTCGCCGAATCCATGGCTCGCCGCGAGAAGCTGCGCCTGCCCATGGTCGAGACCTTCGGCAAGCACGGCAAGTCGGTGCTGCTGGGCGCCCTGAGCATGGTGGTGTGCTACGCCCTCTTCTACATCTCCACGGTGTTCTCGCTGAGCTACGGGGTAAAGAACCTCGGCTACAGCCGCCAGGAATTCCTCGGCCTGCTCTGCGTGGCGGTGCTGTTCATGGCCCTGGCCACGCCGCTGTCGGCCTGGCTGGCGGATCGTTTCGGCCGCAAGCCGGTACTGGCGGTGAGCGCCATCGCCGCCCTGCTGTCGGGCTTCGCCATGGAGCCGCTGCTGACCCACGGCTCCAGCCAGGCGGTGGGCCTGTTCCTGGCCCTGGAGCTGTTTCTCATGGGCATGACCTTCGGCCCCATGGGCGCCCTGCTGCCGGAGATCTTCCCCACCCAGGTGCGCTACACCGGCGCCTCGGCGGCCTACAACCTGGGCGGCATCCTCGGCGCCTCCCTGGCGCCCTATGCCGCGCAGCAACTGGTGGAAGCCGGTGGCCTGAGCTGGGTGGGTGGCTATGTCTCGGCGGCGGCGGCCATCAGCCTGGTGGCGGTGCTGTGCATGCGCGAAACGCGCGACCAGTCGCTGTAGATTTTTCTACCCAATAAAAAAGGGCCCCGCGGGGCCCTTTTTTCGTGATGCGCAGACGAAGTTACAACTCGACCTTCACCGCCTGGGCGGCACGCACGGCCTTGGCTCGTGCGGCCTCGATGCTTTCATCGCGGGCCAGGGCCACGCCCATGCGCCGCTGCCCCTTCACCTCGGGCTTGCCGAACAGACGCAGTGCGCTGTCGGGTTCGGCCAGGGCCGCGCCGAGGTTGGCGAAGGCGGTCTGGCGCGAGTCGCCGTCCACCAGGATCACCGCCGAGGCCGAGGGGCCGAACTGGCGGATGACGGGAATCGGCAGGCCGAGGATGGCCCGGGCATGCAGGGCGAATTCCGAGAGATCCTGGGAGATCAGGGTCACCAGGCCGGTGTCGTGGGGCCGCGGCGAAACCTCGCTGAACCAGACCTGGTCGCCCTTGACGAACAGCTCCACGCCGAACAGACCGCGACCGCCCAGGGCCTCGGTGACGGCGCGAGCGACTCGCTCGGATTCGGCCAGGGCCTGCTCGCTCATGGCCTGGGGCTGCCAGGACTCGTGGTAGTCGCCCTTGACCTGGCGGTGCCCGACCGGTGCGCAGAAGGAGGTGCCGCCGACGTGGCGCACGGTCAGCAGGGTGATCTCGTAGTCGAAGTCGACGAAACCCTCGACGATCACCCGGCCCTTGCCGGCACGCCCGCCTTCCTGGGCGTACTGCCAGGCGGCCTGCAGCTCGTCGGCGCTGCGCAGCAGACTCTGGCCCTTGCCCGAGGAACTCATGATCGGCTTGACCACGCAGGGATAGCCCAGCGCCTCGGCGGCGGCGGCGTAGTCCTCGTAGGTGTCGGCGAAGTGATAGGGCGAGGTGGGCAGGCCCAGTTCCTCGGCGGCGAGGCGACGGATGCCTTCGCGATTCATGGTCAGCTGGGCGGCGCGGGCGGTAGGCACCACGGTGTAGCCCTCGCCTTCCAGTTCCACCAGGGTAGCGGTGGCGATGGCTTCGATTTCCGGCACGATGAAGTGCGGCTGCTCGCGCTCGATCACCGCGCGCAGGGCGGCACCGTCGAGCATGTCGATGACGTGACTGCGGTGGGCGACCTGCATGGCCGGGGCATCGGCATAGCGATCCACGGCGATGACTTCGACGCCCAGGCGCTGCAGTTCGATGACGACTTCCTTGCCCAGTTCGCCGGAGCCGCAGAGCAGCACGCGGGTGGCGCTGGGGGACAGGGGGGTACCGATACGGGGCATGACAGATCTCTCCGGCTGATATCAGGTCAGGAAGGCCGCACCGCTCGCCCGCGCCCGCTCGTCGCAGCGCAGCAGCACCTCGCGGCGCTCGCTCTCGCTCATGGACATCCAGCGGGTGATCTCGGCGGCGCTACGCTGGCAACCGATGCAGATGTCCTGTTCGTCCAGGGCACAGACATGGACGCAGGGCGAACGCACGGGTGAATCGGCGGTGGTCATGCGGCTTCCCTCGAATGGCCGCGCATTGTGCCCGTTAATACCAAATTTGGCATGTGCCTTTACCTTGCCGATACCGCTCAATCCCGCTTGGGCGGTGCCTTGAGCACGATGCCGGCGTCGTACAGCAGGTTGACCAGTTCGACGATGATCACCGCGGTCAGCCCCCAGATGCGGTGCTCGCCATATTGATAGCTGGGCACCTGCCAGCGCAGGCCATCGTGGTCGACCCGGAAGGTGTAATCCGGCGGCACCTCGCAGAAGAACCGCAGGGGCACGGTGAAGATCGCGGCGATCTCGGCTTCGCTGGGAATGTATTCGAGCTGATCCGGAATCAGCGCGACGATGGGGGTCACCGCCAGCCCGTAGCGCGATACCAGCGGACTCAGGGGCGCGATGACTTCCACCAGACCCGGTGGCAGCCCGACCTCTTCCTCGGCCTCGCGCAGGGCGGTGGCGACCAGGTCGGCGTCCTCGGGATCGCGCCGCCCGCCCGGCAGGGCCACCTCGCCACCGTGGGTGGACAGGTTGCTGGCCCTCAGGGTGAGTAGCAACTCGGGGTGCTCGCCGCGAATGATGGGCACCAGCACCGCCGCTTCCTGGTAGCTTTCGGTGCCGCCCAGAGTGCGCGGCTGATAGTGACGCAGGCGCTGGAGCAACTCATCCACGCCAAGATTCTCCCTTGCTCATCGTATCCCCTGGATCATGGCACGCCCGTCGGGCAATCCCAAGCCCAGCCATCGCTTGCGAGGCCCGGGAGCGCCCCGGCACACTGCAGCAAAACGAGGATGAACCATGAAGCATTGCAATCACTGTGGCGGACTGCTGGAAGCGCGCATTCCCGCGGGTGACAACCGGATGCGCCTGGTCTGCCGCCAGTGTGGCGCCGTGCATTATCAGAATCCGCGGGTGGTGGCCGGCTGCCTGGCAACCTGGGAGGGCAAGGTGTTGCTCTGCCAGCGAGCGATCGAGCCGCGCCAGGGGTACTGGACGCTGCCGGCGGGCTTCATGGAAAACGGCGAGACCACCGCCGAGGCCGCCGCCCGCGAGACTTTCGAGGAAGCCGGCGCGCAGGTGCAGGGCCTGGAGCTCTATACCCTCTTCGACCTGCCGCACATCGATCAGATCTACATGCTGTTCCGTGGCGAGCTGGTCGACGGCCGCTTTGCCGTCGGCGAGGAAAGTCTCGATGTGCGCCTTCTGGACGAAGCCGACATCCCCTGGTCGTCTCTGGCTTTTCCGACCATCAAGCGAACACTAGAATGCTTTTTCGCCGACCGCCGTCGCGGCGAGTATCCGTTGCGTCACGAGGACATGGCGCCCATGGTGGTCGCCCCCAAGCCTGCCTGAGGGCCTGCTCAAAGTCTGCTGCGCGTCGGCCCAACGTCGTTGAAAATGCCTTCGGAATGCTCATTTACTATCTGTAAACTCGAGCGCGAGTCCGATCCGCTTCCCAGCCATTTTCGCCTTGTTTGTCTCTAGCTCGCGAGACCTTGAACAGGCCCTGAGCTCTTCCGAGGATCTTCCCGACATGCGTCCGTTGCACCTGTTGTTGGCGCTCTGCTATGTGCTGTGCGGTTCGTTGCTTCCCCAGCTGGCTCAGGCCAGCACCAGCGTCACGGTGATTCGCCAGCCGGCTGCGCCGCTGATCGACAAGGTGCTGGTGATCAAGTCGCGCAACCAGTTGCAGCTGCTCAGCGGCGATACCGTGATGAAGTCCTATCGCATCTCGCTGGGCAAGAATCCCCGCGGCCCCAAGCTGCGCGAGGGCGACCAGCGTACGCCGGAAGGCTTCTACTGGATCGACTGGCGCAAGACCAGCGACAAGTTCAACCTGGCCATGCACATCTCCTATCCCAACCGGGAGGATCTGGCCCGCGCGCATCAGGCTGGCGTACCCCCAGGCAGCATGATCATGCTGCACGGTACGCCCATCGACGAGGAATACCCCGAGTGGTACTTCAACTCGCTGAACTGGACCAATGGCTGCGTCGCGCTGACCAACCAGGACATGCGTGAGGTCTGGGGCCTGGTCAAGGACGGCACCCTGATCGAGATCCGCCCCTGAGAGTCTATCCAAAGGCCGCTGCGCGTCGGCCGAACCGCGTTGAAGATGCCCTGGGCGGCCCCGTCGCAATGCTCATTTTCCCTTCTTAAACCCGCGCGCGAGCCCGGTCGAGCGCGAGTCCGATCCGCTTCCTCAAGTATCTTCGCGGGGCCGCCCAGGCCTTGTTTGGCTCTGGCTCGCGAACCTTTGCCCAGACTCTGCGCCGATAGGCGTCCCCTGTCCTATCCCGCCACCTGCTCCGCCGGCGAGACGATGGTGGTCTTGCCACGCGACCGACCGCTGCTGAGATAGTCGGCGATTGACTCCTGGGTGACCTCGCCAAGGAAGTCGTTGTCGGCGCTGAGCACCGGCAGCCAGGAGCTGTTGAACTGGTACATGCGTGACAGCAGGATGCGCAGGTGCTCGTCGAAGGCCGCAGTGGCCTTGAACGGGGTGACAAAGGGCGCCACCGGCCCGCTCTGGCCGCGCAGGTCACGCCGACGCACGTAGCCCAGGCCCTTGTTGGCGGCATCCGTCACCACCACATGGCGGCGGTCGTGCTCTTCCATCAACTCCACGGCGTCGCCGATCAGGGTTTCGGCCTGGATCGACGGCGCATTGTCGGCCGCGTCCTCGGCACGGATCAGCAAGAGGCGCTTGAGGGTGCTGTCCTGGCCGACGAAGTTGCTGACGAATTCATCCTTGGGATGGGCCAGCAGGGTGTCCGGATGGTCGAACTGCACCAGGCGGCCGCCACGGAACACGGCGATCTTGTCGCCCAGGCGGATGGCTTCGTCAATGTCATGGCTGACCATGATCACCGTCTTGTTCAGCGCCCGCTGCATCTGGAAGAACTCGTTCTGGATGGCGTCGCGGTTGATCGGGTCCACCGCACCGAAGGGTTCGTCCATCAGCAGCAGCGGCGCATCGGCCGCCAGGGCGCGGATCACCCCGATGCGCTGCTGCTGGCCGCCGGAGAGTTCGCGCGGATAGCGCGACAGGTACTGCCTGGGTTCGAGCTGCACCATGCTCATCAACTCGGTGGCGCGCTCGCGGCATCTCTTCTTGTCCCAGCCCAAGAGCTTGGGCACCACCGTGATGTTTTCCTCGATGGTCATGTTGGGAAACAGACCGATCTGCTGGATCACGTAGCCGATATGCCTTCTGAGGGTCACCTCGTCGATGCCGGTGGTGTCCTCGCCATTGATCAGTACCCGTCCCGAGGTGGGTTCGATCAGGCGGTTGATCATCTTCAGGGTGGTGGTCTTGCCGCAGCCGGAGGGGCCGAGGAAGACGCAGATCTGGCCCTCCTCCACGGTGAGGCTCACGGCATCCACCGCGGTCACGTCCTTGCCGTGCTGCTTGAAGGTCTTGGTCAGGCGGTCGAGTTCGATCATCTGGGGCTCCTTAAGAGGCGCTGCGCAGGCCGCGCGGGGTGAGGCGGCGTTGCAGCCACTGCAGGACGAGGTCGGCGACGATGGCCAGCAGGCTGACCAGCACGGCGCCGACGATGAGGGTGGCCATGTCGCTGCGACTGATGGCGGTGAGGATGAGCACGCCCAGGCCACCGGCGCCGATGGTGGCGGCGATGGTCATGACGCCGATGTTCATGACCACGGCGGTGCGCACCCCGGCCAGGATCACCGGCAGGGCGATGGGCAGCTCGACCATCCGCAGGCGCTGCCAGAAGGTCATGCCGATGCCGGCGCCCGCCTCGCGAATGCCTGGTTCGACGCTGGTCAGCGCCAGGTAGGTGTTTCTCAGGATCGGCAGCAGTGAATAGAGGAACACCGCGGTGATCGCCGGCAGCGGACCGAGGCCCTGGCCGAACTTGGAGTAGAAGGGCAGCAGGAGACCGAACAGGGCGATCGAAGGCAGCGTCATGACCACCGTGGCCAGCGCCTGCAGCGGTCCGGCCAGCGCAGGGTAGCGGGTCATGAGGATGCCCAGGGGCACGCCCACCAGGATCGCCAGGGTCACGGCGACGCCGACCAGGGTGATGTGCTGGCGCGTCAGTTCGAGGACCTGCAGCCAGTCGATGTGATTGAAGGAGGTGACGAAATCCATGGGTCATTGCCCTCCGTCTAGGGGATGCTGGGCAAGGAAGTCGCGAGCTACCTGGGCCGGGGTCTGTCGCTCGATGTCCACCTTGGCGTTGAGCTGGCGCATGGTGGCCTGGTCCAGGCTTTCCGCCAGGGGCTTGAGCAACGTGGCGAGATCCGGATGCCTTTCCAGGTACCGAGCGTTCACCACCGGCGCGGCGGTGTAGTCGGGGAAGTAGCCCTTGTCGTCTTCCAGCACCTTGAGCTTGAAGGCGTCCAGGCGGCCGTCGGTGGTGTAGACCAGGCCGGTGAAGACCTGGCCGTTGCGCAGGGCGGTGTAGACCAGGCCCGGGTCCATCTGGCGGATGTCATCGCGGGTGTAGCTCAGGCCATAGGCCTTGACCAGGCCGGCGAGGCCATCGGAGCGGTTGGCGAACTCGATGTCCAGCGCGGTGAGGTGCCGCTTGCCCGCCTCGGCCTTGAGCAGCCCGGCCAGGTCACTGATGCTGTTGAGTTCGGGATGCTGCCGGGCGACCTGCTCCGGCAGCGCCAGGGCATAGGTGTTGTTGAAGCGGGTGGGCGCCAGCCACGCCAGACCGACCTTGGCGTCCAGCTGCTTGACCCGCTGGTAGGAGGCGTCCTTGTCCAGTCGTTCGGTGACATGGTTGTAGGCCACCAGCGAGGTACCGGTGTATTCCCAGGTGAGGTCGAGCTGGGCGTTCTTCACGCCGTTCCAGGCGATGGTGCTGCCCAGGCCGCCGACGATCTCCGGCTGGTAGCCGTGCCTGGACAGATACTGCCCGGTGAGTTCGGCGAGGATGGCTTGCTCGGTGAAGACCTTGGCACCGATGCGGATCGGATCGGCCTGGGCAGCACTGGCCAGCGTCAATCCGAACCAGGCGGCGCCCAGGGCGATAAGCAACTTCTTCATCTCGTCTCCTTAGCGGGCCAGGCCGCGTTCCAGCCAGAGGCGACTGGCGAGCAGCACCAGGCCATCCAGCAGCAGCGCCAGCAGTGCGGTGGCGGCGGCGCCCAGCAGCAGCTGTGACTGGTTCTCCAGGGCGATGGCGGGAAAGATCAGGCTGCCCAGGCTGTTGGCGCCGATGAGAAATACCAGCGGCGTGGTGCCGACATTGATCGCCAGGGCGACCCGAACCCCACCGATGATGATGGGCACGGCATTGGGCAACTCCACCTTGGTCAGCACCTGGGTAGGCGTCATGCCGATACCGGTGGCCGCTTCCTTGAGCGAGGCGGGCACGTTCTTCAGCCCCTCGTAGGTGTTGCGCACGATGGGCAGCAGCGAGGCGAGGAACAGCGCCAGGATCGCCGGCCCGTCGCCAATGCCGACGATGCCCAGGGCAATGGCCAGCACAGCCAGCGGCGGGACGGTATTGCCGATGTTGAACACCTGCATGAAGCGTTCGGCGCTGCGGGCGAATCGCGGTCGACTGAGCAGCACCCCGGCGGGGAGTCCCACCAGCAGCGCCAATACCATGGAAACGACCACCAGATAGAGATGGGCCTGGAGATAGAACAGCAGATCCGCGCGATAGGTAGCGAGGGTATCCCTACCGATCCAGTGCACCAGCAGTGCCAGGATCACCACTCCCACGGCCGTGCCGAGCAGGAGGGTCTTGAACTTCGCCATGTCAGGCTCCTTCAACGGGCGGACAGGCCGCATGCCTTCCGAGTGCGGACCTCGCGACAGGAGCGAGGCGCAGGACGGCTGTCCGGGTTCAGGGTCGAGACACAGCAGGGCATGGCGGGTATGCCGGCTGGACCAACGGGGCACTGCGGATCTCGGATCTGCCTAGCCCTTGGGTGTCGCTCCCTGGGGAACGACATGGCGCCTTGCCTCGACCGAAGAGATTGACGCCCATCGCAGTCGATAGTTCGTCAGCTCCTTTTCAGGCTAACCCAATAGACTCGCTCAATGCCAATCCGATCGCGAAAGCCGCATGGCTTGACAGCGTGAAAGGCCCGGGCGAGAGGCCTTGCTACCCCACCGAGGGCAAGAGGCGCGGGCTAGAGCGGCCGGAAAATATGTGACGATAAATTTAATACACTTACTGTTAGCTGCTTAGCAGCACCAGCGCGAACCCTGTCGCAGATACCACCGCGAGCCGATCCCGTTTCGTGGAGCGGCACACAACCCAGCTGACGTACGGTCACAACTGAAACATCTTTCTGTGAGCCAGTACGGCGCCGAGGTTTTGGCACCTCTTTATCATGCCGACGAGTGGCTGACGCTCTGAGGGAACATTCAGCCGTGACAAGGTCAATAGGTGGCCCAGTGATAGCACCAAACGCCATTTCTGGTACCGCTATAAAAACAGACTATTCATCGAGCTAACTTCAAAGGGAACGTTATGAATGACATGACGGCTTGTGCATCGTTGGACTCCGCTATTCTCTCCTCTGCCCCCGTGATGCTGCTGCAACCCAAGGTGGAAAATTGGGTGGTGGTGTATGCGCACGGTGGCCTGATCACCGAATTCAGCGACGAGGCCACTGCCCGCCGCGAAGCCGAGCAGTGGGCTGGCATCTGCCTGCGTCGCTGAAAACCGCTTTCGAATGATCTGCCTGCGCCATCAACCGATGGAAAGTAGTCACAGGCAGCTCATTACTTGCTCCAGTGTCTTTCATCCCGCCCCTCGCCAGACGCCCCAACGTCCAGCCTTGCGCTGCCCGCCAGCCCTACCCAGCTCGCATTTCCGCTGATTTCGCCTGGCATTAACGTTGTCTGGCGCACCTTCTGAGCGTTGCACTGCAACTTCCCGGCGTCTCTTCAGGCCTGATGGCGAGTCGAGCCCCTGCGCCCGATAACCCAACGTCTTCCGTCACTGTCCGGGACCTTGCCGATGACGCTACGCCTGAAATCCGCTATCACCACCCTGTTCGCCCTGCTCTGCCTGGCAGCCACACCGGTCACCCAGGCCGCTCCGCGGGATTTCCCCACCGATCTGGTCGGACTGAATTTCTCCGGCGCCGGCTTCGCCCCTCACGTACTGCCGGGCAAACCGGGCACCAACTACTTCTTTCCCGACGCCGGGCATTACCGGCGCTGGGCGGCCAAGGGTATCCGGGTGATCCGCTTCCCGGTCATCTGGGAGCGTCTGCAGCCGCGTCTGGGGCAACCCCTGGACCCCGCCTACGCCAAGCTGATCGACCAGACCCTGGACAATGCCAAGCGCTATCGCATGAGCGTGATCCTGGATCTGCACAACTACATGAGATACCGCGGCCAGATCATTGGCAGCGCGGCGGTGCCCTATCCAGCCTATGCCGATGTCCTGCGGCGAATCGCCCAGCGCTGGCATGAGCACCCTGCCCTGGCCGCCTACGACATCATGAACGAGCCCCACGATGCGGTTGAGCAGTGGCCGGTAGCGGCGCAACACGGCATCGACGCCGTGCGTGACGTCGATCGGGCGCGACCGATCCTGATCGAAGGTAACGGCTGGTCCAGCAGCTATCTCTGGCCGCGCTACAACGCCAAGCTGCTCGGCCTCAAGGACCCGGCCGACAACCTGATCTATTCGGCGCACGTCTATTTCGACAACGACGGTGGCGGCAAATACCTCAGGAAGGACATGACCGACTTCGACCCGGATGTCGGCATCCGCCGGGTCGAGCCCTTCATCACCTGGCTCAAGCAGCACGGCAAGCGCGGTCACATCGGCGAGTTCGGCGTACCGGACAACGATCCGCGCTGGCTGGCAGCCATGGACAGGTTGCTGGCACGGCTGCGTCAGGAATGCATTCCGGCCATGTATTGGGCAGCCGGTCCCAACTGGGGCGACTACCCGCTGGCAATCGAGCCGGTCAAGGGCAAACCCCGGCCGCAGTGGAGCGTGCTGCAGAAGTACGTGAAGCCCGCCGACTGCCAGGCGCTGGGCCCGCACTGACCGCAGCGCCGCTGGGCGAACCAGGCGGCGCCTTCTTGCAGTTATGCGACAACATGTCCGGAAATCAGTGACTGCAATCACAAAACGCCTGACCATGGACGGCCGGGCAAGAACTTGCTGGCTTTTAGCGATCAAAATGTAACAGCAAGTAATAGTGCGACTATTAAGACGCTTGCGACGCACAAGAGAAAGGATGCCATGTCAGCTATCGCTTTTCCGCCCTTCCCTTTCGCTCTTTCTCCCTAACGGCAGCGCTGCATCCGTTCGCCTTTCTTGCCGCACCCTCAGGGATCTCCCATGGAAAGATTTGTCGCTTTGGATAGCTTTCGCGGTCTTCTGGCCGTCGCCGTCGTCCTGTTCCATACCTATGTCGCTCAGGCCGCCTCGGAAAATCCGCTTATCGCCAACGCCTATCTGTTCGTCGAATTCTTTTTCGTGCTCAGCGGCTTCGTGCTCATGCACACCTACGAAAATCGGCTGCGTACCCTGGACGACTATCGCGATTTCGCCATCAGTCGCTCGGCGCGGATCCTGCCGCTGCACCTGGCCATGCTCGGGCTCTATGTACTGCTGGAATGCGGTCGCCTGCTGGCGGAAAAACTGGGGGTCGGCTTCAACGATCCGGCTTTCAGCGGCGCTACCGCACCCGAGCAATTCCTGCCCAATCTGCTGCTGCTGCAATCCTGGCTGGGCCAGGCCATCACCGGTTCGTTCAACTACCCGTCCTGGAGCATCAGCATCGAGTTCTACCTCTATCTGGTCTTCGGTCTGCTGGTGCTCAAGGGCCAGGGTCATCAGCGCCAGTGGTTTCTGGCGATCGCCCTGCTGGCCTTCGTGCAGCTGCTGTTTCCCTTCCTGCCGCTGAAGACCGAGATCTTCCGCGGCCTGTCGTGCTTTTTCGCCGGCGCCTGCACCTATCGCCTCTACGTCTGGATCAAGCAGCACAACCAGGGGCAATTCGGTGGCACCCTGCTGGAGCTGGCCTGCCTGATCGCCGGTGCCGCGGTGATGACCTCCGATCTGCCGGTGCCCAAGAAGGGCGTGCTGGCGACCCTGGTGTTCTGCGTCACCGTCCTCACCTTCGCCTTCGAACGCGGTCTGGTCTCCAGCGTGCTGCACCAGGGGATCTTCGTTCGCCTGGGCGTGCTGTCCTATTCGATCTACCTGTGCCACGCCGCGGTGATCTTCGTGTTCAAGAGCGCCTTCATCGTGCTGGGCAAGCTGCTGCACCAGGACCTCACGGTGGTGGCGCCTTCCCACGACGCGCCGTTGCCCTTCATGATCCGCTACATCGCCACCGGCAGCGTCGTGCTGGACAACCTGGTGGTGCTGGTGGAACTGGCGGTGGTCTTCGCCTTCGCCTGCCTGACCCACAGATACATCGAGATCCCGGGCATGGCGCTGGGCAAGCGGCTGGTCCGCCGCAAACGCACCCCGCCCTGCTGCGACGGCAACATCCAGCCGCAGCGCTGAGCAGCGCCCTGGCAGCCCCACCGACCTCAAGCCGGTGGGGCTGCCCTCTGCTATACTCCGCCCCCTCTTTTTTCTTCCCGCCCAGGTTCATCCATGACCACCCAGGCCGCCGAAGTCGCCAAGCGCCGTACCTTCGCCATCATTTCCCACCCCGACGCGGGCAAGACCACCATCACCGAAAAGCTGCTGCTGATGGGCCAGGCCATCGCCGTCGCGGGCACGGTGAAGTCGCGCAAATCCGACCGCCATGCGACCTCCGACTGGATGGAGATGGAAAAGCAGCGCGGCATCTCCATCACCACCTCGGTGATGCAGTTCCCCTACCGCGAGCACATGATCAACCTGCTCGACACCCCCGGCCACGAAGACTTCTCCGAAGACACCTACCGCACCCTGACCGCGGTGGACTCGGCGCTGATGGTGCTCGACGGTGGCAAGGGCGTCGAACCCCGCACCATCGCCCTGATGGACGTCTGCCGCCTGCGCGACACCCCCATCGTCAGCTTCATCAACAAGCTCGACCGCGACATCCGCGATCCCATCGAACTGCTCGACGAGATCGAGGCAGTGCTCAAGATCAAGGCCGCGCCCATCACCTGGCCGATCGGCAGCTATCGCGACTTCAAGGGCGTCTATCACCTCTCGGATGACCGCATCTACGTCTACACCCCCGGCCATGGTCACGAGCGCATCGCCACCAAGACCATCGACAAGCTGGACTCCGACGAGGCCCGCGCCCACCTGGGCGATCTCTATGAGCGCTTCGTCGAGGAGCTGGAGCTGGTGCAGGGCGCCTGCCACGAATTCGATGGCGAGGCCTTCCTGCGGGGCGAGATGACCCCGGTGTTCTTTGGTACCGCCCTGGGCAACTTCGGCGTCGACCAGGTGCTCGACGCCGTGGTCGACTGGGCGCCGCGCCCGCTGTCTCGCGCCGCCCACGAGCGGGTGGTGGAACCGGTGGAAGAGAAGTTCTCCGGCTTCGTGTTCAAGATCCAGGCGAACATGGATCCCAAGCACCGCGACCGCATCGCCTTCATGCGCATCTGCTCGGGCAGGTACGAGAAGGGCATGAAACTGCGCCACGTGCGGATCAAGAAGGACCTCAAGATCGCCGATGCCCTGACCTTCTTCTCCAGCGAGCGCGAGCACCTGGAAGAGGCCTTCGCCGGCGACATCATCGGCCTGCACAACCACGGCACCATCCAGATCGGCGACACCTTCACCGAAGGCGAGCTGCTGGGCTTCACCGGTATCCCGCACTTCGCCCCGGAACTGTTCCGTCGCGTGCGCCTGAAGGATCCGCTGAAATCCAAGCAGCTGCGCCAGGGCCTGCAGGAACTGGCCGAGGAAGGCGCCACCCAGGTGTTCTTCCCCGAGCGCAACAACGACATCGTGCTCGGCGCCGTGGGCGTGCTGCAGTTCGACGTGGTCGCCAGTCGCCTGAAGGAAGAATACAAGGTGGAGTGCGCCTACGAGGCCATCAACGTCTGGTCGGCGCGCTGGATCGAGTGCGACGACAAGAAGAAGCTCGAGGACTTCAAGAACAAGGCCTTCGAGAATCTGGCGGTGGATGGCGGTGGTCACCTCACCTACCTGGCGCCGACCCGAGTCAACCTGGCGCTGATGGAAGAGCGCTGGCCGGAGATCAAATTCCGCGCCACCCGCGAGCACCACTGAGCCCCACTGCCTGACCGGTGCACCTGGCGCCGGTCAGGCGTACCGTCCGCCTCCCTGCATCGTCCAGGCGGATCGCCGGCTCTCCTACCGGGTCTTCCCGAGTCAGTCCCGGTCGGAAGACTCGGCCGCGGCTTCCAGCTCCACCATCGTCAGCTCCAGCTCCGCCCGCTCGGTCCACTGGCCGTCCAGTTCGGTGCGTACCGCCACGCCCAGCTCCTTGAAGTCGGCCACCTGCTTGACCAGGTTGCCCGGGCCGCCCACCAGTTGGCCGCAGGCCTTGCGATAGGCTTCGCCGGCCTTGTCCAGACTCTTGCCGATGCCGTCCATGCTGCCGAGAAAGGTGCGCAGCTTGTCGTAGACCTTGCCCGCGCGCTCGGCCAGTTCGGCGGTGTGGCGATTCTGGTCTTCGAAGCGCCAGAGCTGGCGGACGATGTTGAGGCTGGTCAGCAGCGTCGTCGGGGTGGCTACCAGGACATTCTGCTCGATGGCGCGCTGGAACAGGCTTTCGTCGGCCTTGAGCGCCTCGACGAAGGCCGATTCGATGGGGATGAACAAGAAGACCATCTCCGGCGAATTCAGCCCCGGCAGGCTGAAGTATTCGCGATCGGCCAGCTCGCGGATGCGCTCGCCCACGGCGCGTACGTGCTCGCCCAGGGCCAGGCGGCGCTCGCCTTCGTCCTCGCTGTTGACGTAGCGGGTATAGGCGTTGAGCGACACCTTGGCGTCCACCACCAGGTGCTTCTTCTGCGGCAGATGGATCAGCACGTCCGGCCGCCGCCGACCGGTCTCGGTGGTGAAGCTGCGTTCGCGGACAAAGTCGCGCCCTTCACGCAGGCCGGAGCGTTCCAGCACGTTTTCCAGGATGAGCTCGCCCCAGTTGCCCTGGGCCTTCTTCTGGCCGCGCAGGGCGGTGGCCAGGTCGTGGGCCTCCTGGGTGATCTGGCGGTTGAGTTCCTTGAGGTCGAGCAGTTGCTGGCCGAGGGCCGCCTGCTGCTGGACATCCTTGTGATGGATGTCCTCGACCTTGGCGCGAAAGCCTTCGATCTGCTCGCGGAACGGCCGCAACAGCGCATCCAGGGATTGCTGGCTGTGCTGGGCGAAGGCCTGGCCCTTGGCGTCGAAGATGCGTCCGGCCAGTTGTTCGAATTCCAGCTTGAGTTGCTCGCGACTCTCGCGCAGTAGTAGCTGCTGCGCCTGGAAGTGCTCTTCCTTCTGCTCCAGGGTGGTCCTGAGCGTGGCGTGCTCTTCGGCCAGGCGCGCATGACGCTCCTGCACCTCGGCGTGCAGCCGCTGCTCGCGGTGCTGGCGCTCGCGCAGTTCGGCGAGCTGCTCCTGGCTGCCCTGCAGCTGAGCCCGGGTGGCCTCGGCCAGGGCGTGCTGTTCGGCGGCCTGCAACTGGGCCTGGCGGGTCTGCTGGCGCAACTCGGCCTCCAGCTCGCGATTGACCTCCAGCTGGCGCTGCAGGGTGGCGGTGCGTTCGCGCTCGGCGCCCAGTTCCACCACCTGGCGACCATTGGCCAGCTCGGCCCGCTGCAGGTCGTCGCGCAGCATGTCGTAGCGCTCGGCGGCGCTGTCGAGTTGCTGTTGCAGGTAGCGTTGGCGCCCGGTCAGCCATACGGCCGAACCCGCCCAGCCGGCCAGCAGCAACAGGGGAAGCACAAGGGAAACGAAAGGCAGGGAAGTCATGGCGCTCTCATCGCGGACGGCTCCCCTCACCTTAGGCAGGCGCAAGGGGAGCGTCCAGCATTTATCTGTACATTTACACAGTGTTTCGCAAATCCAGATCCAGCCCGCTGACGCGGCGGACCCGTCGGGCCACGGCCTCGGCGAAGATGCCGCCACGGGCCTCGATCAGGGTGAAATCATCGCGCGCCCGGGTGATGCCGGTATAGACCAGTTCCTTGGTCAGCACCGGACTGAGCTGCTCGGGCAGCAAGAGCGCCGTGTGGGCGAATTCCGAGCCCTGGGATTTGTGCACGGTCATGGCGAACACCGTCTCCACCGCCGCCAGCCGACTGGGCAGGACGAATCTCAGGCCACCGCTGCCATCGCCGCGGGGAAAGGCGACCCGCAGGACCTTGCGCCCCGGCTGGTTGGCGTCCGGCAGGCAGAGGGTGATGCCGATGTCGCCGTTCATCAGCCCCAGGCTGTAGTCGTTGCGCGTCACCAGCACCGGGCGGCCCTCGTACCAGCCATGCTCGCCCGCAAGCAGACCGGCCGCCAGCAGGGCGCTGGCGATGCGCAGGTTGAGCCCTTCCACGCCCCAGGGCCCCTTGCGCACGGCGCAGAGCAGCTGGAAGTCGTCAAAGGCGGCCAGCACCTGGCCGGCCCAGCGCGTCCAGGCCGGGTCCTCCAGCACGGTGTCGAGCTGGGGCCGGGTTTCCTGCAGGACCTGCAGATAATGACGATAGCCGCGGGCGCGCCCGCGCCCTTCCAGCACCAGGCGCTCCAGAGCACGATCCTCCGGGCCCTTGAGCAGCACGCGATGAAGATCGGCGTAGCCGCCGTCGACCAGCACCTGCTGGGCACCCGGGCCGTCCTGGGCATTGACCCGGCGGGCCAGCTGGCCGATGCCGCTGCCGGCACCGAAGCGCCGCGAGCGCCTGAGCATCACCACCTGCTGCGCCAGGGCGTCACCCTGGTCGTCGCCGACCGTCAGCGGCGTCTGGGCCAGCGACTGGCCACTCACGGCTTCCAGCCAGGCGCGGGTGGCCGGACTGTAGCGTCCGGCTTCGGCATCCCGGCAGAGATCGCCCAGCACCGCGCCCGCCTCCACCGAGGCCAGCTGATCCTTGTCACCCAGCAGGACCAGGCGCGCCCTGGGCGGCAAGGCCGCCAGCAGGCTGGCCATCATTTCCAGGTCGATCATCGAGGCTTCGTCCACCACCAGCACGTCCAGCGGCAAGGGCTGCCCGCGGTGATGACGGAAGTGCCGGGTGTTGGGCCGACTGCCCAGCAGCCGGTGCACCGTGGTCACCCCGGTGGGGATGTGCCGGCGCAACTCGTCGTCCACCGGCAGGCGACTGACCTGGCCGCCGATGGATTCGGTGAGGCGCGCGGCCGCCTTGCCGGTCGGTGCGGCCAGGCGGATACGCAAGGGGCGACCGGCCGCCACCGCGGGCGCCTGGAGCAGCGCCAGCAGCCGCACCACGGTGGTGGTCTTGCCGGTGCCGGGGCCGCCGGTAATGATGCTGAAGGCGCCGCGCACTGCCAGGGCGCAGGCCAGCTTCTGCCAGTCGGGTTCGCCACCCGCGTCGGGATCCGGCGGAAACAGCCGGTCGAGGCGCTCGGCGAGATCCGCCGGCAGCGGCTCGGGAGTGGCCAGGCGCTGACGCAGGCTGGCGGCCACCGCCCGTTCGTAACTCCAGTAGCGCCGCAGGTAGAGGCGCTCGCCGCCCAGCACCAACGGTCGCTCCGGACAGCTGCCGTCGCCATCGACCAGGACGCTGGCCCGCAGCGCCCGCTGCCAGGCGTCGAGGGTCTGGCCATGCAGCAATTGCGACGGCAAGAGCGAAGCGCGCGCCTCGTCGCCCTCGGGCGGCAGCGACAGGGCGGCGTCGGGATTGCGCAGGGTGGCGGCGAGATCCAGGCACACATGGCCATGGCCGAGCTGATGGCTGGCCAGGGCCGCCGCCAGCAGCACCGCCGAGTCGCCCTGGGGTTCGAGTTCGCCGAGAAAGCTGGTGAAGGCCCGGTCCACCTGGCGCAACCAGCCGCGCTGCACCCAGAGTTCCAGCAGGCGAAAGAGGTCGTCACGCTGTTCGAGCGGGGCGAGGGGACGCTCCTGGGCCAGGGATGCCAGGCGTAGCAGCCGTTCGGTGGCGGGGCTGAAATCAGACATGGGCATTCTCCGCACCACTGAACAGCAGGTCCAGGGTCTCGATCAGGGCCTGGGCGGGTCGCTCGACGAAGACGCCGTGGCCGGCCGGATCGCAGCCGCGCAGGAAGAGGTAGACGGCGCCGCCGAAATGGCGCTCGTAGCGGTAATCGGGCAACCGCGCCTTGAGCAGCCGGTGCACGGCCAGGCTGTAGAGCACGTACTGCAGGTCATAGCGCTTGGCCAGGACAGCGGCCTCCATGGCCGCGCGGGTATAGGCCCCGGCCTCGGCACCCAGCCAGTTGGACTTGTAGTCCACCACGAAATAGCGCCCCTCGTGCTCGAAGACCAGGTCGATGAAGCCCTTGAACAGGCCGTTGAGCTGTCCCGGCTCCAGCATCGGCCGCGCCTGGCCGCCGTGGGTACCACGACTCACCAGATCATCCAGCCGCTCCAGATCGACGCCATGGGTGGCGAACCAGAATTCCATCTCCACCTGGTAGCGCGCCAGTTCGCCCAGGCGCTGGTTGCCCCCCGGCAACGGCAGCGGCAATTCCAGCAACTGGCGCAGCCAGCCCTGCAGGATGGGAATCCAGTGATTCCAGCCACGCCGCTGACAACGCCGGGCGATCAGGTCGTCCAGCCGCTCGGGCGCGGCCTGGATGGCGGTGAAGCCTTCCTCGCCGACCCACTCCAGCAGGCTGTGCAGAAAGGTGCCCGGACCGGGTCCGCGGGGAAAGCGGTGCAGGTCTTCGCCGGCCGCAGGCTGGCGCGCCTCGTCCGGGGCAAGGCGGTCGTCGTCGAACAGCTTCTGGGCCGCCGGGGTATCCAGGTCCAGCTCCAGGTTGAACGGGTCCCCCTCCCGTGCCTCGCCCAGCCGCGTGCCGATGCGCAGGGCACTGTAGGAGGCGATCCACCAGTCCTCGCGGGCCGCCCGCCGGGCTGTCAGCGCCTTGAGGATCACCGGGGCTTCACGGGCCTCGGGCAGGCGGGCCGGATCGGCGGCGGGCAACGGCAGGATCAGGGTGTCGGGTTGCGCACCGACCAGGGTGGTCAGGGCCGTGTCCAGGGCCGCCGAACTCGCCAGGGGCTCGCCACCGGTGGCCAGGTAGCCCAGGGCGCTGCGAGCGAAGCCGGATTCCTTACTGCGCCCGCGCTTGAGATCGGCCACCCCGACCCAGCAGGCATGGCGGGCCCGGGTCAGGGCGACATACAGCAGGCGCAGGTCTTCGGCCAGACGCTCGTCGTCGGCGCGGGCCAGTTCCTCGGCGGAGGGCTTGAAGGTCCGGCGCACCTGCCCCTGGTCATCGTGATAGCGCAGCGGCAGCGTGGCGCCCTCCTCGGCGCGATAGGCGCAGGCGAAGGGTAGGAACACCAGCGGGTATTCCAGGCCCTTGGACTTGTGCACCGTCACCACCTTGACCAGCTCGGCGTCGCTTTCCAGGCGCAGGATCTGCTCGTCGGCGGCCCCCTGGGCGGCCAGCTGCTCCGCCAGGTGGCGGAGCAGCGCCTGCTCGCCATCGAGCTCGCCAGCGGCGCGCTGCAGCAATTCGGCAAGGTGCAGCAGATTGGTCAGCACCCGCTCGCCATCGGCACGGGCCATCAGCCGCTGCGGCAGCCGGAAGTCCTGCAGCAGGCGGCGCAGCATGGGCAGTACGCCTTGGCCACGCCAGAGCTGGCGATAGCCACGGAACTGCAGGACCCGCGACTCCCAGGCCTGCTCGTCGTGGTTAAGGGCATCCAGTTCGGCCAGCGGCAGGTCGAGGGTCAGGCTGCCCAGGGCCGCGCGCAGCCGACGATCCACATCGGGCTCGGCGCAGGCCTTGAGCCAGTCCAGCAGGCAGCGGGCCTCCTGGGCGGTGAATACCGAGTCCTTGTCCGACAGGTAGACGCTGCGCACCCCGCGCCGCACCAGCGCCTGGCGCACTGCCTGGGCCTCGCTGCCGGCGCGCACCAGGATGGCGATGTCGGCGGGCCGCAGCGGCGTGAGCGCCCCGTCCTCAGAACGAAAGCCGGCTCTGCCCTCGGCGGCCAGGCTCAGCAGCCGCACGATCTCGCTGGCGGTGCTCTCGGCCAGGGTGGCGCGATAGGCGGTGCCGGCCAGGGGCTCGTCGCCGGCCAGTTGCCAGAAGGTCAGGGCCGCACCCGGCACGCCGTCGATTTCCAGGGCTTCGCGCCGGCCCTGGGCACGGACCGGCTCGAAGGGCACCGGATTGTCCTCGCCTTGGCGGAACAGGAAGGCAGCGCGCGGTGCCGTCATTTCGCCATGCTGGAATACCTGGTTGACCGCCGCGACCATGGCGGCGGTGGAGCGGAAGTTGGTGTCCAGCGAGTGCAGGTGACCGGCATTGGCGCGGCGGGCCTGCAGATAGGTATGGATATCGGCGCCGCGAAAGGCATAGATGGCCTGCTTGGGATCGCCGATCAGGAACAGCCCGGTGCCCTCCCCTGCGCCATAGACGCTGCTGAAGATGCGGTACTGCACCGGATCGGTGTCCTGGAATTCGTCGATCAGCGCCACCGGAAACTGCTCGCGGATCAGCGCCGCCAGCCGCGCGCCGGCGCCATCGGCCTGCAGCGCCCGGTCCAGACGGGTAAGGATGTCGTCGAAACCCAGCTCCGCGCGGCGCAGCTTCTCGCGCTCGAATTTCTGCTGCACCCAGGCCGCCGCGTGCTCCAGCAGCGGCACCTCGGGGCTGGGCAGCTCGGCGAGTTGCCCGGGTAGCCGCGCCATGGCCGCCAGGGCCGGATGATCCGGCGGACTGGCCTTGGTCCAGGCCTCGGCGAAGCCCTCCTCGGTCAGCCGGGTGAAGCCGGTGCCGATATCCAGGTCCTCACTGGCAGGGTCCTCCGCCCAGGCGACCAGCTTGTCGCACCAGGGCCCGAAGAATCTCTTCTGCAACTTGCGGCCGTCGACCACCTTGGCGTCGCAGCCGGCCTGGCAGAGTTCGCGCAACTCTTCGGCCCACTGGGCCCAGGGCGCCTTGAGGCGTGCCAATTGCTCTCGGCGATCGGCCAGCGCGATGGCCAGCAAGGCGGCGGGTTCGCCCTGGGGGGCGCCCAGGGCCTCGCTCAACAGGGGGCGCAGGCGTACGGCCAGGGCACGGGGTTCGCCCCAGTGCTCGATCACCCAGTCCAGCGCTTCCCCTTCGAGGGGATAACAGAAGCGCCGCCAGTAGTCGCGCACCACCTGGGCGAGCAACTCGCTCTGGTCCTGCTCCAGGTTCTGCACGAAGAGACTGCCACTGTCGAAGGCGTGCTCGCGCAGCATGCGCTGGCACCAGCTGTGGATGGTGGAGACGGCCGCTTCGTCCATCCACTGGGCGGCGATGTCCAGGCGCCGGGCGCAGTCGGCCCAGGCCTCGACGGCAAAGTCCTCGCGCAATTCGGCGAGCAGCGGATCGGGCGCGGCGATCTCGTCGCGGAAGAAGCGTGCCGCCTCGGCAAGGCGATGGCGAATGCGGTCGCGCAACTCCTGGGTGGCGGCCTCGGTAAAGGTCACCACCAGGATCTGCGGCGGCAACAGCTCGCGGCCGAAGGCCGTTTCGGGCGTGCCGTGGCCCAGCACCAGACGCACATAGAGCGCGGAGATGGTGAAGGTCTTGCCGGTGCCGGCACTGGCTTCGATAAGCTGATTGCCCTGCAGCGGAAAGCGCAGGGCGAGCGGACGCTGACTCATGCCTGTCCCTCCCCGCCAACTACCTGCCAGCCGGCGGTGTGCACCGGCGCATAGAGAGTCTGGCACCAGCCATCGAATTCCTCGTCGGCCAGCAAGGCGGCGAAGTCCGGATACTGCCGGCGCAGTGCCGGGTGGGTCGCGACCTCGCCCTGATAGGCCTGCTCGGCGGCGGCCAGGGCCTTGTCCGGGTCATTGGCCAGCCAGGCGAAGGCGGTACGCGGCGCCACCGGCAGCGGGCGACGCTGGCCCAGGGCCCAGGCATCGAGCAATTCGTTCAGCTGACGCCGGCCCAGCTCAGCGTCCAGCGGCGCCAGCAACAGGGTCAGATCGGTCGCCACCACCGCGGTGGTCAACTGCAGGCCACCGGCCGCGGCGACCAGATGTTGCACCCAGGGTCGCAGCAGCCGATGCCACTTGCGAGTGCGGGTATTGCCCAGCCCATTAGCCTGGGCGGTCAGGGCCAGCAGCCCCTCAGGGCCACGACGCAGCCGTTCGAGGTTGGCCACCAGTTGCAGCTCCTTATGGGCGAGATCCAGGGTCACGGCCTCTTCCAGGGGTTCGGGCCAGCGCAGCGCCAGAGCCTCGACCTGGGCGACCACGGCGGGCAGCGGCTCGCGCAAGGCCCGCCCGGCCCGTTCGCCAAAGCCCGCCAGCGGCAGCCGACCACTGCCGCGCAGGCGCTCGGCGGCGGCCATCAGCGCCTGATCCGCCTCGGCCGGCGTGGCCAGCGCCGCCGCCAGCAGGTCTTCGCCCAACTGGTAGCGGGTCAGGGCGTCCAGACCGAAGGGCTCTTCGTCTTCCGCCGGCGCATCGGGCGCCGCGAAGTGAACCTTGAGGCGATTGGCAAAGAACAGGTCCACCGGTCCGCGCAGAAAGCGCGCCAGGTCATCGAGGCCCAGGGGTTCTTCGGGTACCAGTGCCGGCAACAGGTCATCCTCGTCGCGCGTGGTGCGGTCATGCACGCCCAGCCATTCGGCGGCAAAGCTGAAATAGCCGCGCTCGCCACGGAAATAGCGGGCGCTGAAGGGTTGCAGCGGATGCGCCTGGATCAGAGCCGGGAGCAGACGCTCCGGCTCTTCTTCATGACCCGCCAGCCGCCACCCCGCCTGGAGATGGTCGCGCAACTGGGCGACCAGCACCGACGGCGGGCGCTCACTGTTGTCGCGGATGCTGCGCCCCACCCAGCTGACATAGAACTGATCGCGCGCCGAGAGCAGCGCCTCCAGTAGGAGATAGCGGTCGTCCTCCCGTCGCGAGCGGTCACCGGGACGATAGTCCTGAGCCATGAGATCGAAATCCAGCGGCGACTGGATGCGCGGATAGGCGCCATCGTGCATGCCCAGCAGGCAGACCACGCGGAAGGGAATGGCGCGCATCGGCATCAGGGTGCAGAAATTGACCGCCCCGGCGAGAAAACGCTGGGCCAGCCCCCCGGAATCCAGTCCGGCCAGCCAGGCCTCGCGGACCACGGTGAGCGGCAGCTCTTCATCCAGGGCGACGTCCTCGCACAACTCCAGCCAGCGCTCACGGAGATTTTCCAGCTGCTCCAGCAGGTATTCGTCGTGCTCGTCCTGGGCGCTGAAAAACAGCGCCAGCAACGCCTGCAGACGGGCGCCCCACTCCGCCGGCCGGGCCGGCTGGGCCAACGCCGCCTGGGCCGCGTCCAGGGCATCGAGCAGATCCACCAGCGGCCCGACCAGGGCCGCGTCCAGGCCACCCACCTCGTCGAAGGGCTCGATATCGCCCAGGGCGGCGCCGCTGCCCACTGCGTAGCCCAGCAGCATGCGCCTCAGCCCGAAGCGCCAGGTGTTCTGCGTCAGCCCCTCGGGCAGGTCGAGGCGACTGCGCTGCTCGGCATCCAGCCCCCAGCGCACGCCGGCGCCTTCCAGCCAGAGGTGCAGGGTCGGCAGATCCCCTTCGCGCAGGCCGAAGCGGGTGCGCAGCGCCGGCACATCCAGCAGATCGAGGATCTCGCTCAGGGCGAAGCGGCTGTCAGGCAGTTGCAGCAGATGCTCCAGGGCGATCAGCAGTGGCTGGAAACCTCGCTGGTGCTGGTCAGCCAGGCTGAAGGGAATGAAGCGCGGATCCTGGCGTTCGAGCTGGCCGAACACCGCGCGGATGTGCGGCGCATAGGCATCGATGTCCGGCACCATGACGATGACGTCGCGCGGTCTGAGGCTGCCATCGCTGCTGAAGCGCGCCAGCAACTGGTCATGCAGGATCTCCACTTCGCGCTGCGGACTGTGGGCCACATGGAAGCGCATGGACCTGTCGCGCGCCGGATCCACTGCCGGCCAAAGCTCACGGGTCTCGCTCAGCGGACGTAGTTCGAGGATATCGTCCTGCAACTGGCCGAGCAGGTGCTGGGGTTCGGTGTCGGCGAAGAGGTCGATGCGCCCGCCGTTGAGGTCCTCGAACAGCCGACGATAGCCATCGGGTTCGTCGAATTCGTCCAGCAGGTGGATGTAGTCGCGCCCCTGCTTGCCCCAGCTCGCCAGCAGCGGCTGGCCGTGCTGGTGCAGTGCCTCGGCATCCAGCGTCTGCGGCATGCCCGGCTTGCGCTGCTGACGCCGGTAGTTCTGCCGCAACAGGTCCTGGTCAGCGACGATGTCGGACCAGTGATGGCGACAGGGATTGTGCACGCAGAGCAGCACCTGGCTGAAGCGCGCCAGCGCGGCCAGGGCTTCGAGGGTCTGCGCCGGAATCGCCGACAGCCCGAAGATCACCACCCGCCGCGGCAGACCGGCGGGCGGCGCGGGGGCCGCCGGCATGGCCGCCAGAAAGCGCCGGTGCCCGCC
>NZ_JASCON010000053.1:0-37185 GCF_029959585.1 Pseudomonas sp. PS02302 | reverse complement strand
GCGAATCGCCCCGTTCAGGAGGGCGAACGCCAGTGTCGTGGAGTGGGTCGAGCCGCATGGATGCGGCGAGAGGTCCAGTGGGCCATGGACGGCCCATCTGGACCGACCCCGGAACGGCGCTGGTGCGAGCGCACCCGGAGCGAAGCGGAGGGCCGGATGGTCGGGGCAAGCGTTTTTGCTTACTTTTTTCGCGTTTGAAAAAAGTGAGTCGCCCGGGTGGGCGAAACAAAAAGCATGAAGGCGCTTGATAAACAGCTGAGGCACCAATAAGCCAGAGAGTTGGGCTTCGCTATCGCTCAACCCAACCTACAAAAGCGGCCCCCAGCCTAAGACCGAGGGCGTAGGCTTGTTATTTCGCCATCACCCGCGTAATCCGATCCCCCTCGGCATCATCCTGCCCCTTGGCCTTGTTCACCGCGTAGACCACGCCCTTGGCGTCCACCACCGCATGGTTGGGATAGGTGCCCAGCTCCAGGTTGGCCTTGATGGTGCCGTCCGGGTCGACCACGGTCAGGGTGCCGGCGCCGCGGTTGGTCACGTAGGCCAGGCGCTTGACCGGGTCGAAGGCCACGTTCAGCGCTCCGGCACCGGTGGTGACGTTGTGCAGGGTCTTGCCGGTCCTGGCGTCGACGATCAGCAGGTTGTCGCTGCCCTGGGCGGTGATGAACAGGCGATCGGTCTGGGGATCGTGGGCCACGCCCATGGGGGTCTTGGCGCCCTGGATCGGGAAGACCTTCTCGACCTGCTCGGTCTTGGCGTCGATCACCGCGGCTTCGTTGGTCTTCAGGCTGACGGCGTAGAGCTTGTGCACCGCCGGGTCCAGGTGCATGCCGACCACGGCGAACTGCTCGCCGCGCACGCCCGATTCGATGGTGATGTGCTTGCGCACGGCCGGGGTCTTGGCGTCGAAGCTGACGATGTCCGGGGTCATGGCCGCCGAGGCGAAGGCGCGGTCGAGTTTCTCGTCGACCACCACGGTGTGGGCATGGGGCACGAGGCCGGGTTCGAATTGCTTGACCAGGCCCAGGTCGCTCTGGCGATAGACCGCCACGGTGTTCTGCCGGGTGTTGGTGGTCCAGACGGTGCCGTTGCGATCGTCCACGCCCACGCCGTAGACGGCGTAGACACCGGCCTCCGCGCCGGGGGCGGCGGCCGGGGTGAGCTGGCGTTCGATGGCCAGGTCCTTGGGGTCGAGCTTGAGCAGTTGCGAGACCTTGACCGGCGGGCGGCCCACGGCCGAGGTGACGAAGAGGGCGCCGGTCTTGGCGCTGCTGTCCACCTGGTAGAGGCCGGGGACCAGTTTGACCGCGGTGAGGCTATAGGCGTCGGCGCCGGATAGCGGCACCACCGGCGAGACCTTGAGCGGGAAGACCGCGGCGCCCGAAGGCTGGGCGGTGCTGATGACGATGGGGTGCTGCCCGGGGGCGGCGTCTTCGGGGATGCGCAGGGTCGCCTTGAAGTTGCCCTGGGCGTCGGCCACGTAGGCGGCGTCGGGGTTGAGCGCCACGCCGCCGCGGGACAGGGTGATCTGCTGACCGGGGGTGAAGCCGCGGCCGTCCAGCGCGACCTCGCTGCCGGCTAGGATGGCGGTGCCGGTGACGGGGCTGGCCTTGATCTCGCCGTGGTAGTCCGGATCGGGGGCTTCGAAGCTGGAGCGCGCCTGGGCGGCTTGCCCACCCAGCGCCAGCAGGGCGGCCAACAAGGTAACGGAAAAGACGCGCCGGCCCTTGGCCGAAGACGCTGGAGCGATGTTCATCAGGGATTCCTTGTAGCGGCGATCAAGATACCCGCGCCAGAGCGCCGGGCGGCAGAAGCCCTCCTGGGCTGGACCATGTTAAGGCGAAAGCGAAATACTTGCATTTAGATTTGCAAGGTTTAGGCGTGCTCGGCATCCGGGGTGTCGAGAGTGCGCTGCATCAGGCAGGCGCCGGCGCCATAGCCGGCCAGCTTGGCCTTGAGCGCGGCGTCGGCGGGAACCGGATGATAGTGGTGGCGCTGCCAGTAGCCGATGGCGTTGGACAGCGACACCAGCCGCCCCTGGCGCAGGCGGGCGCGCCGGGCCTGGCCCTTGGCGTGGCGATAGAGCCGCCCGGCCACGCCCTGGCCCTGGGCGGCGGGGTGCACCGCGCAATCGTGCAGGAACCAGGTGCAAGCCTCGCTCGGCAGCTGCTCCAGGCGAGCTCCTAGCACCGGGGGCAGGCCGTCGTCCCAGGGATAGGCGATCAGATAGCCGCGCAGGCGATCCTCGGCATCGGTCGCCGCCCAGCAGTGCTCCGGGGCGAGCTCCAGGCGATTGACGTAGAAGGCGCGGTCTTCGAGCAGGTCGGCGGGGTAGGTGGCCGCCTGGATATCGAGAACGGCAGGGATATCGGCAGGGCGCAGCGGGCGTATCGAGGGCATGACGACGAGGCGAAAAGGTCCGGCCGGGCAGTATGGTCACTGCCCGGCCGGGAGGCAAATGCCTCGGAGCCGTGGGTGGTGAGTCCCGTCGACTAGCCTGCGCCTTGGCGCGGGGGACCGGATTCCGCCGACGACCTTGGCGTGCCTGGCGCCGCCGCTGGCTTCAAGCCTTGGCGATCAGCCGCGAATTGCGCTCGTTGCGGAATTGCAGGTCCTCGATCCGCTGGGTCGCGGTCTCGGCTTCCCGGCGGGCGGCGAGGATGAGGTCGTGGTGCGGCGACTTGGCGCAGACCGGATCGGCGTTGCGCGCATCGCCGGTGAGCATGAAGGCCTGGCAGCGGCAGCCGCCGTAGTCCTTTTCCTTCTCGTCGCAGGAGCGGCAGGGCTCGGGCATCCAGTCGTAGCCGCGGTAGACGTTGAAGCCGAAGGAGTCGTACCAGATATGCCTAAGGTCCTGCTCCTTCACGTTGGGGAAGGCGATGGGCATCTGCCGGGCGCCGTGGCAGGGCAGGGCGGTGCCGTCCGGCGTGATGGTCAGGAACAGCTTGGCCCAGCCATCCATGCAGGCCTTGGGGCGCTCTTCGTAGTAGTCCGGGGTGACGAAGATCAGCTTGCAGGGATGGTTCTCGGCCTTGAGATGCGCGCGGTACTCGTTCGTGATGCCTTCGGCGCGCTCCAGCTGGGCCCTGGTCGGCAGGAGGCCGGCGCGATTGCGTTCGGCCCAGCCATAGAACTGGCAGGTGGCGAGTTCGACGAAGTCGGCTTCCAGGGCCAGGCAGAGGTCGATGATCTGGTCGATGCGATCGATGTTGTGCCTGTGGGTGACGAAGTTGAGCACCATCGGGTAGCCATGGGCCTTGACCGCCTTGGCCATGGCCAGCTTCTGGGCGAAAGCCTTCTTCGAGCCGGCCAGCAGGTTGTTCACCTGTTCGTCGCTGGCCTGGAAGCTGATCTGGATATGGTCCAGACCGGCCTCCTTGAATTCGGCGATGCGCGCCTCGGTGAGGCCGATGCCGGAGGTGATGAGGTTGGTGTAGTAGCCCAGCCGGCGCGCCTCGCGGATCAGCTCGGCAAGGTCCTGGCGCACCAGGGGTTCGCCCCCGGAAAAGCCGATCTGGGCCGCGCCCATCTCCCGTGCCTCGGCCATGACCTTGAACCACTGTTCGGTGGTCAGCTCGCGCCCCTGGGCGGCGAAGTCCAGGGGATTGGAGCAGTAGGGGCACTGCAGCGGGCAGCGATAGGTGACCTCGGCCAGCAGCCACAGGGGTAGGCCGACGCTGGGCGCAGCAACGGTGGGCGGCTGCGGCAACTGCATGGGCGAGCCCGGCAGGCTGGTGTCAGCCGAGCAGGAGCCAGCGCTCGGCACGGGCGACCTCCATGAATTGTTCGACGTCCGCACCTAGTTCGGGGACGCCGGGGAAGCGTTCGTCGAGCACGGCGATGATGGCGGCCACGTCACGCTGGCCGTCGATCAGCCCGCCGATGGCGGCGGCGCTGTCGTTGAGCTTGATCATGCCCTCGGGATAGAGCAGCACATGGGCGTCCTGCGCCGGCTCGAACTGGAAGCGGTAGCCGGGACGCCAGCGCGGCACCTGGGTACGGTCGAAGCTCATAGGTCGATTCCTCGGTGCCAGCGACGCTCGGCGGTGACGCTGTGATAGGGCGGGCGATGCAGTTCGTAGGCCATGCTCATGGCGTCGAGCATGCTCCAGAGGATGTCCAGCTTGAACTGCAGGATCTCCAGCATGCGCTGCTGGGATTCCCAGGTGGTGTAGTGCTGCAGGGTGATCTGCAGGCCGTGCTCGACGTCGCGCCGCGCCTGGCCCAGGCGAGTGCGGAAGTACTCGTAGCCGGCCGGATCGATCCAGGGGTAATGGGTCGGCCAGGCGTCCAGCCGCGACTGGTGGATCTGCGGCGCGAACAGCTCGGTCAGGGAGCTGCTGGCGGCCTCCTGCCAGGAGGCGCGGCGGGCGAAGTTGACGTAGGCGTCCACCGCGAAGCGTACCCCGGGCAGCACCAGTTCCTGGGAGAGCACCTGCTCGCGATCCAGGCCGGTGGCCTCGGCCAGGCGCAGCCAGGCCTCGATGCCGCCTTCGCTGCCGGGCTCGCCGTCATGGTCGAGGATGCGCTGCACCCACTCCCGACGGATCTCGCGATCCGGGCAGTTGGCCAGGATGGCGGCGTCCTTGAGCGGGATGTTGACCTGGTAGTAGAAGCGATTGGCCACCCAGCCCTGGATCTGCTCGCGACTGGCGCGACCCTGGTACATGGCCACGTGATAGGGGTGGTGGATATGGTAGAGGCCGCCCTTGGCGCGCAGGGCGGCTTCGAATTCGGCGGGCGTGAGGGCGTTGGGCATGGCGTTCACAACTCGATGGACATCCCGTCCCAGGCGACTTCCACGCCCTGGCGCGCGACGATGGCGCGTTCGGGGGAGTCTTCGTCCAGGATCGGGTTGGTGTTGTTGATGTGGATCAGCACCTTGCGCTGGCGCGCGAAGCCGGCCAGCACCTCCAGCATGCCGCCGGGACCGCTCTGCGGCAGGTGGCCCATCTCGGTGCCGGTCCGGGTGCCCACGCCGCGACGCTGCATCTCGTCGTCGGTCCAGAGGGTGCCGTCCACCAGCAGGCAGTCGGCCTGGCCCATCAGCTCCAGCAGGGCGGCGTCCGGCTGGCCGAGGCCCGGGGCGTAGAACAGCTTGCCGCCGGTGCGCCTGTCATGGACCAGCAGCCCCAGGTTGTCGCCCGGGTGCGGATCGTGGCGATGGGGCGAATAGGGCGGCGCCGCGCTGCGCAGCGGAAAGGGCGTGAATTCCAGATTCGGGCAGGCCGGAATGGTGAAGCTGCCGCTCAGGGCGATGGGCTGCCAGCTGAGCCCGCCGTTCCAGTGTTCGAGCATGTTGAACAGCGGAAAGCCGGTGGTGAGGTCCTGGTGGACCATCTCGGTGCACCAGACCTGGTGGGGGCAGCCTTCACGAAGGCTGAGCAGGCCGGTGGTGTGGTCGATCTGGCTGTCCAGCAGGACGATGGCGCGGATGCCGGTGTCGCGCAGGGCCCGCGCCGGCTGCAGCGGGGCGAAGCCGGCCAGCTGGGCGCGGATGTCGGGCGAGGCGTTGCACAGGATCCAGTTCACCCCGTCGTCGGACAGGGCGATGGAGGACTGGGTACGGGCCTGGGCCCTGAGGGTGCCCTTGCGGAAGCCGTCGCAATTGACGCAATTGCAGTTCCACTGGGGAAAGCCACCGCCGGCGGCGGAGCCGAGAATCTGGATATGCATGGGAAAGGCTAAACCTGGAAAAAGTACGCCCCGGCGAACCGGGGCGTGGGGCGCATCAACGGTTGGCGAAGTACATGGTGACTTCGAAGCCGATGCGCAGGTCAGTGTAAGCAGGCTTGGTCCACATGGGAGGTCTCCTCTTTGACTGCGAAAGCCGGATGGATCCGGTCGTCAAGTCTAACAAATGTTATCTAGCTAAGGGTTTTTGCCGCGACGAATCGCTGGCGGTCCGGCGGACATAACTGTCTTACCGATCCTGCAACAGATTGACCGCCGGCAGCGGCCGACGCTCCCGGGAAAGTGTTGAAAGCTATGACATCCAGCCGGATGGCGCGTCGGCATTGGCCAGGGCGAAGCGCGGCGCGTCGCTGGCGGTGAGTTGCTGCCAGGCCTGCTGCAGGGCCCTGTCGTCCAGGGCGGCCAGGGCTGCCTGCAAGGGCGCGAGGTCCAGCGTCCCGCTGCGCTGGAAGCCCCACCAGAGGCGCTCGGCCAGAGCTGCGCGTTGAGGGGTGGCGGGGCTGAAGTCGCGCACCAGTTGGCGGATGTTCAGCGCCAGCGTCGCGCCCTCGGCCTGAATGGCGGCCAGGCTGTCAGCCAGGCAACCTTCGATTTCCGCCAGGATCTCCGCCGCCCGGGCATGGGGTGACTGGACACCGATCAAAAGGCCGCCGTGATCGCCCAGCTGGCGATAGGCGGAAAACACCGCATAGCCCAGTTGCCGCTCGCTGCGCAGACGCTGGAACAGCGGTCCTTGCAGGCGCGCCGCCAGCAGCCGCCAGGCGGCCTCGGTGGTGGGGCGCGCATCGGGTTGTGGACAGAACAGCAACAGCGCCTGCTGGGCGTCGGTGCTGTGTTCGGGGTGCCAGTGGCGGCCGGTGAAGCTGGGCGGTTCACCCGGCGGCCCGGCCTGGGGCTGGGGCGGCGGGGTGACGGCAGCCAGGGATGCCTGCGTCGTCCGCGGCAGGCCGCAGGCCAGGGCCTGCCAACGCGGGCCTTCGGCAATCTCCGTCAGCGGCGTGACCGCAGCCAGTCGTTCGGGCAGGACCTTGAGCAGCTGGCGGATCAGCATGGGCTCGGGCGGTACCGCGGGTACCGGTCTGCTGTTATCCCGCTCTGCCGTCAGGCGGCCGAGCGCCTGCTCCAGCACCGCCGGCAGCGCCGCGGCCCAGCCTTGCAGCCGCAACTCCCAGGGCGCCCCCGGTGGACTCCAGCGCAGGTTGACACCCGCCTCGGCGGCCCGCCGGGGGAGCGCGCCCAGCACTCGGGCGTCAGGCGCGACCGGTGCCGGTCCCGGCCATTGCCAGCGCAGGAACAGCAGGCCTTCACGCTGCTGCGGGGCGAGGGCCTGGCTGATCGGCCAGGGCTGCAGCGCCGGGGTGCTCGGAGTGGCGGGGTCAACGAGCAAAGGATTGGGCGGTGGCAGGCTAAAGGGGGCGGCGACGGGCGACGCCCGGTTCGCTGCATCGGCCAGGCCGGCGGCGAAACCGCTGAGGCGTTCCGGGACCAGTTGCGCGAGCAGCCGCGGCCAGGCGGCCTGGGCGGCGGGCGAGAGGGCCGGTTGCGGCCAGGCGTCTCCTGGCCGATCCAGCCAGAGGCGTTCACCCAGGCGCCTTATCAGCGCCAGGGCGGGCAGGGTGGCCCACTGACGCTGGACCCGCTCGGCGTGGCCCTGCTGCAGCGTGGCGAGAGGTGTCTGGCGCAGGGTCTCCAGCCAGGCGAACAGGAGGCTGGTCAGGTGGCCGGGGCTGGCCTGAGGACCGGGTGAGAAATCCAGCTGGAGCAGGCCCTGAAGTGCCTGGCGATAGGGCCAGGCGAGGCTGAGCCGTGCGGCCTGGCCCGCCTGGCGCAGGAGGGCGGGCAGGCCGCCGGGATGGTCGCCGAGCAGCAGGGTCTCCAGCAGCTCCGCCGCTTCCCAGCTGCCGGGCGGCAGGTCGTCGAGAGCGAATTGCAGAGCCAGCCTGGGCGGCGTGGCGGTAATGGTCTGCCAGCGTTCGCCGGTGGCCGGGAGTGGCGGGGGCGCTGCATTCGCGGGCGCAGGAGCGGATGCCAGGACGGCGCCGTATTCGCGGGCCAGGTCTGCCAATTCGGCCAGCGGTTGTGGCCCGGCCAGCACCAGCAGGGCGTTACCGGCGCGGTAGTGCTGGTGCTGGAAAGCGCGCAGCGCCCTTTGGAAGGCACGGCTCTGCAGCGGCAGGCTGTAGCGATTGCCGGCGTGAAAGCCGGCGGCGGGATGGTCCGTGGGCAGGCCGGCGGCCAGGGCCAGGTCGCGGCGGGTATCGGCGCTGCGCGACCAGGCGATGAATTCGGCGTGCAGCACCTCGCGCTCGCGGCGCTGGGCGTCGGCGGCCAGCAGGGGAGCGGCGAGCATGTCCAGCAGCCGGGCGAGCCCGGCGGCCAGGTGCTCGGGGGCCAGGGCGAAAAAGAAGTCGGTGGTGGTCTCGCGGGTGCTGGCGTTGAGTTCGCCGCCCAGGCGCTGCACCAGCGGCATCAGGCCGTCCACCGCCGGATAACGCCGGCTGCCGAGAAAGAACAGGTGTTCGAGAAAGTGCGCCAGCCCCGGAAAGGCCCGCGGTGCCTGGTGACTGCCGGCGCCGATGCGGACCAGGGCGGCCGCCTGGGGCAGCTCGGGATCGTGCAGCAGGGCGACGGCCAGGCCGTTGGCGAGGCGCAGTCGGCGGTGTTGGGAAAGAGAGCTGGGCATGGGGATAGCTTAACCGAGTCTTGGGGAGGGTGATGGAGCGGGGCGTGCCCTCACCCCGGCCCTCTCCCTGGGGGAGAGGGGGAAGAGCGAGAGCTGTGCCTGGTTTGGCCTCACCCCGGCCCTCTCCCTGGGGGAGAGGGGGAAGAGCGAGAGCTGAGCCTGGGTTTGCCCTCACCCCGGCCCTCTCCCTTGGGGAGAGGGGGAAGAGCGAGAGCCGTGCCTGGTTTGGCCCTCACCCCGACCCTCTCCCTGGGGGAGAGGGGGAAAAGCGAGAGCAGTGCCTGGGCGTGCCCTCACCCCGGCCCTCTCTCTGGGGGAGAGGGGGAAGAGCGAGAGCCGTGCCTGGGTTTGCCCTCACCCCCGGCCTTCTCCCCGGGGAGAGGGGAAGGAGAGGGTGGGGTGCCTAAGTTTGTCCTCCACCTGGCTCTCTGCCAGAGGGAGAGGGAGCGTTCGAGGCACGGTCTTGACCCCCGTAGCGTGGAAAACGGCGCAGCCTTTTCCGCTGGGCCCTGGGTGCCAGGGGGCTCTTTTCATAGAAAGAAAAAGCCCGGGCGAAAAAAATCCCGGCTGGGCCGGGATTTCGGGGTGGGGCGAGGGGGGTTCCAACAGGATGTCAAAAATGCTCGAAGCATCCTCGCCCCGGACCCTCTCCCGAAGGAGAGGGGAGCTCAGGCGCGGGCGCCCTTACTTCTTTTCGGGCAGGGCGAAGGCCATCACGTAGTCACCCTGCTTGGTGCCCAGCGAGCCATGGCCGCCGGCATAGACCAGCACGTACTGGCGACCGTCCTTGCCGGTGTAGGTCATGGGGGTGGTCTGACCACCGGCCGGCAGGCGGCCTTTCCACAGTTCCTTGCCGTTCTTCACGTCATAGGCACGCAGGTACTGGTCCAGGGTGCCGCTGAGGAAGGCTACGCCACCGGCGGTGGTGACGGTGCCGCCCAGGCTGGGCACGCCCATGGGCAGGGGCAGCGGAACCGGCGAGTTGTCGCGCACGGTGCCGTTCTTGTGCTTGTAGACCAGCTTGCCGGTGGTCAGGTCGAGACCCGCCACGTAACCCCAGGCGGGTGCCTGGCAAGGCAGGCCGAGCGGCGACAGGAAGGCCGACAGGATCACGCCATAGGGCGCGCCCTTGTTGGGCTGGATGCCCTCGGTCTCGCTCTTGCGCGCCGGCTGGTTGGCGATCTCTTCACGCGGCACCAGCTTGGAGGTGAAGGCCATGTAGCTGGGGTTGAGGAAGGCGATCTGGCGCACCGGATCGACCGAGAGGCCGCCCCAGTCGAACACGCCGAAGTTGCCCGGGTAGACGATCGACCCTTGCGTGGACGGCGGCGTGTAGATGCCCTCGTAGCGGTGCTCGCGGAAGGCGATGCGGCACAGCGCCTGGTCGAAGGGGGTACCGCCCCACATGTCGCTTTCCTTGAGGGTCGGCGCGGCCAGGTTGATCGAGGAGACCGGCTGGGTCGGCGAGGTGTGGTCGCCTTCCACCGCGCCCTGGGGCACCGGGGTTTCCTTGATCGGGTAGATGGGCTGACCGTTGGTGCGGTCCAGCACATAGATGCTGCCCTGCTTGGTCGAGGCCATCAGCGCGGGTTTCACGCCGCCTTCGGTCTTGATGTCCACCAGGGTCGGCTGACCGCCCACGTCCATGTCCCAGAGGTCATGGTGGGTGAACTGGTAGTTCCAGCGCACCTTGCCGGTGGCGATGTCGAGGGCGACCACGCCGGCGCTGTACTTCTCGGAGGCCGGGGTACGGTTGCCGCCCCACTGGTCGGGCATCTGGTTGCCCATGGGCAGATAGACCATACCGATCTTTTCATCGACGGCCATCATCGACCACATGTTGGGCGAGTTGCGGGTGTAGATGCCATCGGCGGCGATGGGCGCGGTGGCGTCCGGATTGCCGCTGTCCCAGTTCCACACCAGCTTGCCGCTGTGCACGTCGTAGGCGCGGATCACGCCGGACGGCTCGTCGGTGGAGACGTTGTCGGTGACGTGGCCACCGATGATCACCAGGTTGCGGGTCACCGCCGGCGGCGAGGTGGAGTAGTAGCCGCCGGGCGTGAAGCTGCCCATGTTGGCGGTCAGGTCGACCTGGCCGTTGTCGCCGAAGTCGCTGCACACCTTGCCGGTGTCGGCGTTGATGGCGATCAGGCGGGTGTCGGCGGTGGGCAGGAACAGGCGGCGCGGGCAGCTGCTGGCGGCCGGGGTGCTCTGCTCGTCGACCGGAACGGCACTGCCGGTGGCCGGGCTCTGGCCCGCGGTGGTGGTGCCGGCGTAGGTGGCGTCGTCGTGGTAGGCCACGCCGCGGCAGGTCATGTGCGCCCAGCCCTTGAAGCTGTCGGCGTGCTGGGTGCTCAGCTTGGGATCGAAGCGCCAGATTTCCTTGCCGCTGTCGGGGTCCACGGCGATCACCTGGCTGTGCGGCGTGCAGACATAGAGCTTGCCGTTGACCTTGAGCGGGGTGTTTTCCGCGGTGGTCTCCTGGGGATCGTTCGGGCCGGGGATGTCGCCGGTACGGAAGGTCCAGGCCGGTTGCAGATCCTTCACGTTGTTGACGTCGATCTGCTTGAGCGGCGAGTAGCGATCACCGAAGGCGGTGCGGCCATAGGACGGCCAGTCGCCATCGGCGGCGGTCGGCGCGGCGCTTTCGACGCCTGCGGTATCGCGGCCCAGGTCACCGTCCAGACGGTTGTAGTTGACGAACTGGGCGATCAGGGCGACGACCGCGGCGATCACCAGCGAGCCGACCAGCGGCAGGGCGCCGCTACGGCTGTCCAGCGGACGGCGGAACACCGGGATCAGCAGCACCAGGCCGAGGACGAACCAGAGCGCCAGGCGCGGCACCAGCTGCCACCAGTCGAACTGGACTTCCAGTACGGCCCAGGCGGTGGAGAGCACCAGGAAGAAAGCATAGACCCAGACCCCGCTGGCCCGCCGAATGCACAGCAGGTAACCACTCAGGGCGAGCAGCACGCCGCCGCCGAGGTAATACAGGGAGCCCCCGAGGGTGGCCAGTTTGATGCCCAGCCCCAGCAGGGCGAGGCCCAGGAGGATGAACAGGATGCCGAGTAACCTGGCAGGCAGGCCTCCCGGTCTCGCGTTGGAAGTGACAGTCATGGCAGCGCTCGCAATGCAATCGTGAAAAGAGACTTCGACTCGATCGACGACATCGCAAATCGGAACCGCATGCGGATCTGTCGTCTGCTACGTCTGAACCTGTTGTCTGTCTTATTGTTCCACCCCTTCGCCGGCTTCCCTGGCAGGAAGCTAGAGCGGTCGCGCCGAGGCGAAGCAGGGGATGGATCGGGGGCGTCGTCTGAATCGGGCGGGTAGATAGTAAGCTAAGCATTGACTGATGTCACTTCGCGATGACGGAAGGAAGGAACCCCTGGCGCGCCGTGCCTGCTACCATCGCGAGCCGTTTCCGCGATGCCTTCTGCCATGTCCGACGTGCTTGCCCTGGTCCAGGCGACCTTCGACGTCACCGCCCCGGTCTTCGCCCTGGTGCTGCTGGGCTGCGTGCTCAGGCGGCTGGGCTGGATCGACACCTCCTTCATCAACACCGCCTCGGCGCTGGTGTTTCGCGCCACCATGCCGACCCTGCTGTTTCTCGGCATCCTCAAGGCCGATCTCGGCGAGGCGCTGCAGCCGCTGCTGCTGGGCTATTTCGCCCTGGCCACGGTGGCGAGTTTCCTGGCCGCCTGGGGCTGGGCGATCTGGCGCTGCCCCCATGCCGATCGCGGGGTCTATGTGCAGGGTGCCTTTCGCGGCAACTGCGGCATCGTCGGCCTGGCCCTGGCGACGACCCAGTACGGCGACTATGGGCTGTCGGTGGGCGGGATCATGGCCGGCATGGTCATCCTCTTCTACAACGTGCTCTCGGCCATCGTGCTGGCGATCTACAGTCCGCACCTGGAGGCCAACTGGCGCACCCTCCTGCGCAGCATCCTCGGCAATCCGCTGATCATCGGCATCCTGCTGGCGATTCCCTTCGCCTATTTCCAGTGGCAGCTGCCGCGCTGGCTGGACACCTCGGCGCGCTACTTCGCGGGTCTCACCCTGCCGCTGGCGCTGATGTGCATCGGCGCCACCCTGTCGCTGGCCGCGCTGCGCGAGAGCAGCGGCCTGGCGCTGGGCGCCAGCCTGTGGAAGATCGTCTGGATTCCGCTGCTGGGCGTGCTGGGCGCCCTGGCGCTGGGCATCCAGGGTCCGGCGCTGGGCATCCTCTTCCTCTATCTGGGGTGCCCGACCGCGGCGTCGAGTTTCGTCATGGCCCGCGCCGCCGGCAGCAATGCCCAGCTGGCGGCGACCATCGTGGTGCTCAGTACCCTCGGCGGGATGCTGACCACCAATCTCGGCCTGCTGCTGCTGAAGGGATTCAGCCTGCTCTAGACCGGGTCGGCCAGACATCGGCGATGTGAGAACGTTTATCGGTTGTGTCCGGCCAAAAAGTCAGATTTGAGCGTAAATAGTCTGGCCTCGATCGTCCCCCCCCCGGTCGGTTCGCCCTCTCGATGCCTATCGCAATAAGTAGCTGCGAGGAGCGCGGCCGCCCACTTCCAGCCCTACGCGTGGTACCCATGAAACGCTCGCTCCAATTCAGCCACAAGATCCTGTTGGCGGCCGCCCTGGTGGTGACCATCGCCCTGGCCGGCTTCGCCAGCTTCAATGCCTACCTGCAGCGTCAGGCGATCACCCAGAGTCTCGAAGCCTCGCTGGGCGAGATCGGCCGCATCACCGCCGGCAACATCGCCTACTGGCTGGACGCGCGGGTCAAGCTGATCGACAGCCAGGCCCAGGCGCTCAGCCGCGACAGCAGCCCGGCCAACGTGGTGGGCCTGCTGGAAGAGAGGCTCTACACCAGCAATTTCGACTCCACCTACCTGGGTGAGGTCGACGGTACCTTCACCGACCGCCCCCATACCCCCATGGAGGCCGGCTACGACGCCCGCCAGCGCGACTGGTACAAGGCCGCGATCAGCGCTGGCGGCCCCATCCTCACCGAGCCCTATCTCACCGCGCCGCCGCAGAGCTTCCTGTGCATCACCATCGCCGCGCCGGTCCGGCAGAACGGCAAGCTGATCGGTGTGGTGGCCGGCGACCTGGTGATGGACAGCCTGATGAAGATGATCACCTCGCTGGACGCCGGCGGTCTGGGCGAAGCCTTCCTGGTCGACGGTGACGGCAAGATCCTGGTCAGCAGCCACGCCGACCAGGTGCTGAAATCGCTCAAGGAGGTCTTCCCGGAGCAGACGCCGAGCCTGGCCCCCGGTTTCCATCACGTGCTGCAGAACGGCAGCGAGCGCCTGGTGAGCTTTACCCCGGTCGCGGGCCTGCCCTCGGTCAAGTGGTACCTGGCGCTGTCCATCGACCAGGCCAAGGCCTATGCCCCGGTGACCCAGGCACGCAACCTGGCCATCGTCGCCACCCTGGTGGCGGTGGTCGCCATCATCCTGTTGCTGGGCTTGCTGATCCGCGTGCTGCTGCGCCCGCTGCATGACCTGACCCGGGCCATGGACGACATCGCCGAAGGCGAGGGCGATCTGACCCGCCGCCTGCCGGTGCAGTCCCGCGACGAATTCGGTGCCCTGGCGGAAGCCTTCAACCATTTCGTGGCGCGCATCCACACCTCGATCCGCGACGTGGCCCAGAGCACCGGCGAACTCAACCAGGGTACCCGCCGGGTGCTGGAAGCCTCGCAGTCGTCCATGCAGCAGTCCGATATCCAGGCCCAGCGAACCACCAGCGTCGCCGCGGCGATCAACGAACTGGGCGCCGCCGCCCAGGAGATCGCCCGCAACGCCGCCCATGCCTCTGGCGAGGCCAGCACCGCCCGCGCCCAGGGCGAGGAGGGTCGCGAGGTGCTCGACGAAGCCCTGCACGCCATGCAGGCGCTGTCGGCCAAGATCGGCACCAGTTGCGAACATATCGAGGCACTCAACGGCAAGGCCGCCAACATCGGCCAGATCCTCGAGGTCATCCGTGGCATCTCCGAGCAGACCAACCTGCTGGCGCTCAATGCCGCCATCGAGGCGGCCCGCGCCGGTGAGGCCGGGCGCGGCTTCGCCGTGGTGGCCGACGAGGTCCGCTCCCTGGCCAGCCGCACCCAGAGTTCGGCACAGCAGATCCAGCAGATGATCGAGGAACTGCAGACCGGCTCGCGCGACGCCGTGGCGCTGATGCAGGAAAGCCAGCGGCAGAGCGCCCACAGCATGCAGGTGGCCAAGAGCGCCGGCGAGCGGTTGGGCAGCGTGACCGAGCGCATCGGCGAGATCGACGGCCAGAACCAGTCGGTGGCCACCGCGACCGAGGAGCAGACCTCGGTGGTGGAGACCCTGAACATG
Organism: Pseudomonas sp. PS02302; assembly: GCF_029959585.1. Lineage (NCBI taxonomy): Bacteria > Pseudomonadati > Pseudomonadota > Gammaproteobacteria > Pseudomonadales > Pseudomonadaceae > Pseudomonas > Pseudomonas sp. PS02302. The sequence continues at coordinate 22,464 of NZ_JASCON010000053.1, read as the reverse complement.
GACATCAGCGAGATCAATCTGCTGAACCAGCAGGGCGTCGACAACCTCCAGGCCACCCTGGCGGCCTGTACCGCCCTGGAAGCCGAGGCCGGTCGCCTGCAGCGGCTGGTGGGTGGCTTCCGCATCTAGCGCGGGCCCCCGAAAAGAGGCTGTCGCTCCGCTCAAGTCGTAACGTATGTGCCCGATAACGAGTGACCGCCATGCCCTGAATCCGGCATGGCTCCACCCTGGCCACGGACGCAGACCTGTATGAAGCGACACCTGAAATTCAGCCACAAGATCCTGCTGGTCGCGGCGCTGGTGATCTCCACCGCGTTGGCCGCTTCCGCCGGTTTCAACGCCTACCTGCAACGCCAGGCCATCGACCAGAGTCTGAGCGCCAACCTTGCGGAAACCGGTCGGGTCACCGCCGGCAACGTCGCCTATTGGCTGGATGCGCGGGTCAAGCTCATCGAAGGCGAAGCCCAGACCCTGGCGCGCGATCGTTCGCCCGCCGGCCTGGTCGGTCTGCTGGACCAGAAGATCTACACAGGTACCTTCGATTCCACCTACCTGGGCGAGGTGGACGGCACCTACACCACCCGTCCGCTGCGCACCCTGCCGGCCGGCTACGATCCGCGCAAGCGACCCTGGTACGCGGCCGCCACCGCCGCCGGCGCCACGGTGCTGACCCCGCCCTATATCTTCGCCTCTTCCGGACAGCTGGGCGTGACCATCGCCACCCCGCTGCAGCGCGACGGCCAACTGGCCGGTGTGGTGGCCGGCGACCTCAACCTCTCGGCGCTGGTGGAGATCATCACCTCGCTCAACGTCGGTGGCCTGGGCGAAGCCTTCCTGGTCGACGGCGACGGCAAGGTGCTGGTCAGCAGCCATCCCGAGCAGGTGCTCAAGACCCTCAAGGACGTCTTCCCCGAGCAGACGCCGTCCCTGCAGCCGGGTCTGCACGCCGTCAGCCAGAATGGCAGCGACCGCCTGGTGAGCTTTACCCCGGTCAATGGCCTGCCCTCGGTCAAGTGGTACCTGGGCCTGTCCATCGACCAGGCCAAGGCCTACGCCCCGGTGACCCAGGCACGCAACCTGGCCATCGTCGCCACCCTGGTGGCGGTGGTCGCTATCATCCTGCTGCTGGGGCTGCTGATCCGCGTGCTGCTGCGCCCGCTGCATGACCTGACCCGCGCCATGGCCGACATCGCCGAAGGCGAGGGCGATCTGACCCGCCGCCTGCCGGTGCAGGCCCGCGACGAATTCGGCGCCCTGGCCGAGGCCTTCAACAAGTTCGTGGCGCGCATCCATACCTCGATCCGCGACGTGGCGCAGAGCACCGGCGAGCTGAATCAGGGCACGCGCCGGGTGCTGGAGTCGTCGCAATCCTCCATGCAACAGTCGGATCTGCAGGCCCAGCGCACCACCAGCGTGGCCGCCGCCATCAACGAACTGGGCGCCGCCGCCCAGGAGATCGCCCGCAATGCCGCCCATGCTTCCGGCGAGGCCAGTACCGCCCGCGCCCAGGGCGAGGAGGGCCGCGAGGTGCTGGACGAAGCCCTGCACGCCATGCAGGCGCTGTCGGCCAAGATCGGCACCAGTTGCGAGCATATCGAGGCACTTAACGGCAAGACCGCCAACATCGGCCAGATCCTCGAGGTCATCCGCGGTATCTCCGAGCAGACCAACCTGCTGGCGCTCAATGCCGCCATCGAGGCGGCCCGCGCCGGTGAGGCCGGGCGTGGCTTCGCCGTGGTGGCCGACGAGGTACGCTCCCTGGCCAGCCGCACCCAGAGTTCGGCGCAGCAGATCCAACAGATGATCGAGGAACTGCAGACCGGCTCGCGCGACGCCGTGGCGCTGATGCAGGAAAGCCAGCGGCAGAGCGCCCACAGCATGCAGGTGGCCAAGAGCGCCGGCGAGCGGCTGGGCAGCGTGACCGAGCGCATTGGCGAGATCGACGGCCAGAACCAGTCGGTGGCCACCGCGACCGAGGAGCAGACCTCGGTGGTGGAGACCCTGAACATGGACATCAGCGAGATCAATCTGCTGAACCAGCAGGGCGTCGACAACCTCCAGGCCACCCTGGCGGCCTGTACCGCCCTGGAAGCCGAGGCCGGCCGCCTGCAGCGGCTGGTGGGTGGCTTCCGCATCTGATTCCTGGGGGTGTTGAAAGGGAGCGCCGACGCCAGGTCGGCGCTCCCTTTTTGCTGTCCGGCAGGTCAGCAAATCGCCCCTGGACGCTGATTGGGCCTAGACCACTCGTCAGAAACAGTAAAACTAATTAGCGCGTGAACTTGCTCTGGCCTGCCGCTTTGCGCGGATCGCCCGCTGCGCCTCGGCCCGACGACCAATCCGCGGTATCAAGAAAGCCTTTTTTCCCGCCGATGGGCTAGCTGTTACCGCCAGGTCTGGTGGAGGCCCTGCTCCGTCCGCGCTTCCCGCTCCTGGCACCGCCTAACCTACGGCGTGGCACCCTTTGCCACCAGGGGCTTCATGTTCAGCAGGCTGTGCAAATCCTCTCGCGTACGCTGGAGTCTCGGCGTCTTTCTGTTCGGCGTCCTGTTGACCAGCCTGACCATGCGCCATCTGACCGAGCGCAATGAACAGCAGCTGCGCAGCGCCCTGGACGACGTTGCCGATGACGTTCGCGATCAGGTGCTGGATCGGCTGCGCATCTACGAATACAGCTTGATCGGCATGCGTGATGTGGTGGTGGTCGCCGGCAGCAGTCTGTCGCGCGAGCTGCTCGGCGACTACGGGCGGGTCCACGATCTGGGCCAGGAGTTTCGCGGTGCCCGCGGCGTCGGCTTCATCCGCCGCGTGCCTCAGGCCGACGAGGCCGCCTTTCTCGCCAGGGCCCGTGCCGATGGCTGGCCGGATTTCACCATCCATCCCTTCGCCTCCCACGCAGGCGATCGCTACGTCGTCCAGTACCTCGAACCCGCCTGGCGCAATCTGAAGGCCATCGGCCTGGATGCGGCGTCCGATCCCATCCGCCGCGAGGCCGCTGTGCTGGCCATGCGGCATGCCGACATCCACCTCACCGGTCCGTTGCAGCTGCAGGCCTCCCAGCCGCCGGAGCCCGGCTTTCTGATGCTGCTGCCCATCTACCAGGGCGGGCAGGCGCCGGCCGATCCGACTGCCCGCGAGGCGGCCACCCTGGGGTGGTCCTATGTGCCCCTGAGCATCGATGAGATGTTCGGCAGCATGCGCCTGAACATTCCCGGGCTGATCATCCGGCTGAGCGATGTGACCGTTCCCGAGGCCCCCAGCCTGTTCTATCGCCAGGGCGAAAAAGAGGCGCAGGGCGCCGAGGCGCCGACCGAGCGGCGGCTGGTGCAGGAGGTCTATGGCCGCCAATGGCAACTGGCGTTCACCGCCACCCCGGCTTTCGTCGCCGCCCAGCACCTGGTCTCGGTGCCGCTGGTCCACCTGTTCGGCAAGCTGTTCAGCCTGCTGGCCGCCGGCCTCACCTTCGCCGTGATGACCACGCGCCAGCGGCGCCGCCAGTACCAGCAGGACCAGGCCAATCTCACCGCGGTGGTGGAAAGCTCGTCCGACGGCATCATCAGCAAGGACCTCCAGGGCGTGGTGCTGAGCTGGAACCACGCCGCGGAGGAGCTGTTCGGCTACAGCGCCAGCGAAGCCGTGGGCCAGCGCCTGCTCGATCTGGTGGTGCCCACCGAACTCGAACACGAAGAGCGGTCGGTGCTCGCCCGCATCGGTCGCGGCGAGCCGGTGCCGCACTTCGAGACCCGTCGCCAGCACCGCGACGGCCACCTCATCGAGGTGCTGGTCAGCGTCTCGCCCATGCGCGGCCGTGACGGCCGGGTCATCGGCGCCTCCAAGACGGTGCGCGACATCTCGCTGCAGAAGGCCGCCCAGGCCGAGATCCTGGCACTCAATGCCCGGCTGGAAGAGCAGGTGGCCCAGCGCACCGTCGAACTCAGCCAGACCAACCGCCTGCTCGGCGACGTGCTGCGCGCGGCCTCGGAGGTGGGCATCATCGCCACCGACCACGAAGGTCGCATCACCCTGTTCAATGAAGGCGCCGAGCGCCTGCTGGGCTATCGCGCCGCCGAGGTGGTGGGGCTCTGGCAGGCCAGCGACTTCCATCTGCCGGAAGAACTGGCGACCCAGGGCGTGGCCCTGGAAGCCGAATACGGCCTGCCGGTCACCGGCTTCCGGGTGCTGGTGGAGCGCTCGGAGCGCGCCGGTGCAGACGCCCGCGAGTGGACCTTCGTCCGGCGCGACGGCGAACACCGCGACGTCAGCCTGGTGGTGACCACCATGCGCGATGTCTCGGGCCAGGTCAGCGGCTACCTGGGCATCGCCTCCGACGTCACCGAGCGCAAGGCCGCCGAGCAGGAGCTGGCTGCCAGCCTGGCCCTGACCCGGGCGATCCTGGACACCGCGGTCAGCCCCATCGTCACCGTAGACAGCAATGGCCTGGTGCGCTCCTTCAACCCCGCCGGCGAACGCATCTTCGGCTATTGCGCGGCCGAGGTGATCGGTCAACCCGTCCGCCGGCTGATTCCCGGCTATCTGGCCGGCTACGAGGCGCTGTTCAGCTGCTCGCAGGCGGCGCCCGACGACAAGGCCGCTCAACAGGGCCAGGAAATGGAGGGGCGCCGGGCGGACGGCAGTGTCTTCCCGATCACCCTGAGCCTGGGGGTGATGTGGACCGATGGCGAGCGCCTGGCGGTGGCCATCATCGCCGACATCACCGAACAGAGTCGCCAGCGCCAGGCGCTCGTGCAGACCCGCGATCAGCTGACCATGGCCGCCGACGTCGCCCAGCTGGGCATCTGGTGCTGGCAGCCCGACACCGGCCAGGTGCAGTGCAACGAGCGGATGTTCGATCTCTACGAATGGAGCGAGGAGCAGCGCACGCGCGGCATCACCTACAACGACTGGCGCGACCGCGTGCACCCCGACGACCTGGGCAGCGCCGAAGAGCGCCTGGGCGCCGCCATGGCCGGGCGCGCGGTGTTCGATCCGGTGTTCCGCATCCGCCGTCGGGATGGCTCGCTGCGCCATATCATCGCCGGCGCCCGCACCGAGCGCGATCCGCGCGGCCGGGTATTGCGGGTAGTGGGCATCAACCGCGACATCACCGAACAGCTGGAGCTGGAACACCGGTTGCGCGAGGAGCGCACCCGCGCCGACCTGGCCAGCCAGGCCAAGTCGTCCTTCCTGGCCAACATGAGCCACGAGATCCGTACGCCGATGAACGCCGTGCTGGGCATGCTGCAACTGCTGCAGCGCACCACGCTCGACGCGCGCCAGGGCGACTACCTGACCAAGGCCCAGCAGGCGGCGCGTTCGCTGCTGGGGCTGCTCAACGACGTGCTGGACTATTCCAAGATCGAAGCCGGCAAGCTGCAGCTGGATGTCCATCCCTTCAGCCTGGAGCAGGTGCTGCGCAACCTGGGCGTGGTGCTCTCCGGCAACAGCAGCGAAAAGAACGTCGAGATCAACTACCACCTGGATGCCGGACTGCCCACCGCCCTGATCGGCGACAGCCTGCGGCTGCAGCAGATCCTCATCAACCTGGCCGGTAACGCCCTCAAGTTCACCGAAGCGGGGCAGGTGCTGGTCAGCGTGCGCCAGCTGTCGCGGGACGATGGCCAACTGCGCCTGGAATTCTCGGTGCAGGACACCGGCATCGGCATCAGCCCGGCGCATCAGGAGCAGCTGTTCCAGGGCTTCACCCAGGCCGAGGCCTCGATCAGCCGGCGCTTTGGCGGGACCGGGCTGGGCCTGGCCATCTGCAAGCGCCTGGTGGAGCTGATGGATGGCCAGTTGCAGGTGGAAAGCGAGCTGGGGGTGGGCAGCCGCTTCTGGTTCGATGCCGCCCTGGCGGTGGACAGCCAGGGCGAGGCCCAGCTGGCGCCGGTACGCCGGCGGGTGCTGCTGGCCGACGACAACACCCTGGTCGGCGAGGTGCTGGTGGAAACCCTGGCCGCCCTCGGCTGGCAGGTGGACCTGGTCACCAGCGGCGCCGCCGCCCTCGCGCGGGTCGCCGAGGCCCAGCAGCAGGCGCAGCCCTATGAGGCGGTGCTCATGGACTGGCGCATGCCCGACGGCGATGGCCTGCTGGCGGCCCGACAGCTGCGCGAGCGGCAGGCCGACAACCGACCCAAGGTCATCATGCTCACCGGTTTCGGCCGCGACTTCCTGTCCGAAACCCAGCAGAGCGCCGATGCGCCCTTCGACGACTACCTGACCAAGCCGGTGACCCCGGCGCAGATCGTCGAGGTGGTGGAGCGGGCCCTGGGCGCCGAGATTCCGGCTGGTGTGCACGCCGCCGCGGTGGTCGACGAGAGCCACCGGCTGGCAGGCCTGCGCCTGCTGGTGGTGGAAGACAATGCCCTCAACCGCCAGGTGGCCGCCGAGCTGCTGCTGGCCCAGGGCGCCCAGGTGGAACTGGCGGAAGGCGGTCTGGAAGGGGTCGAGCGGGTGCTCTCCGGCGCGCCGCTGGACGTGGTCATCATGGACATGCAGATGCCCGACATCGACGGCCTGGAAGCCACCCGCCGCATCCGCGCCGACGGACGTTTCCGTACCCTGCCGATCCTGGCGATGACCGCCAATGCCTCCCATACCGATCGCGACGCCTGCCTGGCCGCCGGCATGGACGACCATATCGGCAAGCCCATCGACCTGGAATTGCTGGTCGCCCGCCTGCAACGCCTGACCGGCCAGGAGGTCAGCGTCGCGCCCGTTGCCGCGCCGGTCGGCGAGGATTGCCAGGTGGAACCCCTGAGTCTCGTCCTGCGCCGCTTCGGAGGCGATGCCCGGCTGTTCGGCTCGCTGCTGGAACGCTTCGCCGAGGACTCCGTCAGCCTGCTGGAAGGGCTCGCCCGAGCCTGGCACGCCGCCGACAGCGAGGCAGCGGTGGCCGTACTACACTCCCTCAAGGGCAGCGCCGGCACCATGGGTGCCCAGCGCCTGGCCGCGCGTGCCGCCGAGGGCGAACGCGCCGGCAAGGCCGGCGCGGGTGTCCCCCCGGAGGTGGCGATGGAACTGACGACCCTGCGACAGCTGCTCGACGAAGCCCTGGTCGAATTGCGCAGCGCCCTGGCCGAGCTCCTGCCACCGCCCGTCATTGCCGAAACGGCAGTCGCAAACGCAACCCACACCGACCCCCAGGTCGACTGGCGCGCCCGGCTGGACGAACTCGAACAGCTGCTCAGCCAGGGCAATCTCGACGCCCTGGAACTGATCGCCGAGCTGCCCGTGCACTGCCGCGCCGCAGCCCAGGTGCGCTACGACCTCTTGCGCGCCCAGGTCGAGACCCTCGACTTCACCGCGGCGCTCATTACCCTGCCTGATCTGAAGGAAGCCCTATGACTCCGCCGACCGCGCAGGCCGCCGGACGCAGCAAGCCCAAGCTGCTGATCGTCGACGACCAACCGCTGAACATCCGCATCCTCCACGAACTCTTTCGCCAGGATTGCGAGACCCTGATGGCCACCAGTGGCGCCCAAGCCTTGCAACTGGCCCTGGCCCAGCAGCCGGATCTGATCCTGCTCGACGTGATGATGCCCCAGCTCGATGGCCACGAGGTCCTGCGGCGATTGCAGGCCGAGCCCGCCACGGCCGCCATCCCGGTGATCTTCGTCACCGGCCAGGAAGGCCCCGACGAAGAGGTGACCGGCCTGGAACTCGGCGCGGTGGACTTCATCAGCAAGCCGATCAATCCGGTCATCGTCCGCGCCCGGGTGCGCACCCAGCTGACCCTCAAGGCGCAACGCGACGCCCTGCGCAGCATCGCCCTGGTCGATGGCCTCACCGGCGTCGCCAATCGCCGCCAGTTCGACGAAGCGCTGCTGCGCGGCTGGCGCCAGAGTCAGCGCGAAGGCACGCCGTTTTCGCTGATCCTCATGGATATCGATCACTTCAAGGCCTACAACGACCACTATGGCCATCTGGCCGGCGACCAGTGCCTGCGCCAGGTCGCCCAGGCCCTGGGCCAGGGGCTGTTCCGACCCTATGACCTGCTGGCGCGCTACGGCGGCGAGGAATTCGGCTGCCTGCTGCCGGGCACCGACCTGGAAGGCGCTACCCAGGTCGCCGAGCGGCTGCTGCAGCAGGTGCACGACCAGCGCCTGACCCACGGCTATTCCTCGGTGACCGGCTACGTCACCCTGAGTCTGGGCGTGGCCACCGCGCTGCCGCCGACCGCGGTCGATCCGGCCGCCCTGATCACCGCCGCCGATGCCCAGCTCTATGCGGCCAAGCACCAGGGCCGCGCCCGGGTCTGTGCCGCGGAACTGGCCAACTGAGACGAGGGGCGCCAAAGCGCCCGTTCGGGTAACGGAGGTCCGGGCGTTCTTCGCTGTCTAGTGTGGTGTTTCAGACGTTCGCGCAAGAAGTGGCGAGTGATTTTTGTTCCTGGTCTAGGCGCCGGGACGAGTCATGGCAGGGCTATGGCGAGCAGGGGCAACGACGTCCAGGGACAAAAGGCGCCGGCAAAATTGCCTAGATAACTTTTGAAACACCACACTAGGCTGGGCGGCGAGGCGGCAGACTGTCAGACTGCGGGCAGGGATTCTGCCGCCGGTAATCTATGTACGCCTTCACGCAACGCCAGGCCATCTTGGCCAGCTGGATCATCGTCTTCACCGCGCTCTATCTGGTTCTCCCGCTCAAGCTCCTGCCCAGCCTGCTGGCCGGCCTGCTGGTGTACGAACTGGTCAACACCCTGGCCGGGCGCCTGCAGCGGCAGATGCCCGGCGGCGGCGCGCGCTGGCTCGCCGTGGCCCTGCTCGGCGCCCTGGTGGTGAGCCTGCTGACGCTGTTCTTCGTCTGGTTCACCAGCTTCATCATCCAGGAAGTCCAGAACCCCGGACGCCTGCTGGACAAGTTCATGGTGCTCACCGAGCGCGCCCGTGCCCAGTTGCCGCCTTCGCTGGATGCCTACCTGCCGGCCAACGCCGACAGCATGAAGCAGGAGCTGGTGGAATGGGTACGCGCCCATGTGGCGCAACTGCAGCTGTTCGGTCGCGACGCGGCACGGACCTTCGTCATCGTGCTGATCGGCATGATCCTCGGTGCCATCGTCGCGCTGCAGCCCACGCCTGATCCCGAGCGCCTGCGCCCACTGTCCGGCGCGCTGCTGGTGCGTCTCGGCCTGGTGGCCCAGGCCTTTCGCAACATCGTCTTCGCCCAGATCAAGATCTCGCTGCTCAACACCACCCTGACCGGCATCTTCCTGCTCGGCGTGCTGCCGCTGTTCGATGTCCATCTGCCGCTGGCCAAGACCCTGGTGATCCTCACCTTCATCCTTGGCCTGCTGCCGGTGATCGGCAACCTGATGTCCAACACCCTGATCTTCATCGCCGGCCTGTCGCTGTCGATCTGGGTCGCGGTGGCGGCCCTGGGCTACCTGATCGCCATCCACAAGCTGGAGTACTTCCTCAACGCCCGCATCGTCGGCGGCCAGATCAGCGCCCGTTCCTGGGAATTGCTGGTGGCCATGCTGGTGTTCGAGGCGGCCTTCGGCCTGCCCGGGCTGGTGGCGGCGCCGGTGTACTACGCCTATCTCAAGAGCGAGTTGAGGGCCGAAGGGCTGGTTTGATGAGCGATCAGATTCGCGTCCTGGCGCTCTGTGTGCTGCGCCAGGACAAGCGCATCCTGGTGCGCGAGACGCGGGATCCGCAGGATGGCCGAAGCTTCTGTCGGCCCCTGGGCGGTGGCGTGGAATTCGGCGAAACCAGCCTGGCGGCCGTGCGGCGCGAGATGCGCGAGGAACTGGGCGTCGAACTGGCCGAGGTGAGGCTGCTGGGCACCCTGGAATCGCTGTTCAGCTACGCCGGGCGGCCGGGCCACGAGGTGGTGCTGGTCTACGCCGCCGAATTCGTTGATCGGCAGCTCTATGCGCAGACCGAGCTGCCTGGTCAGGAGAGCGATGGTGAGGCCTTCATGGCCACCTGGCGGCCGCTCGATTCCTTCGACGACAGCTGTCGGCTGGTACCCGAAGGCCTGCTGGCGCTTCTCGCTAGCGCTGCCTGAAGCCGCGCCCCCTCACTGACGATCCAGATTCGCCCACATGCGTTGCCAGAAGGCACCGGCCTCCTCATTGATGGCGCGCCAGCGCTGCTCCAGGCGTTCGCGCTCGGGCGTACCCAGGTCCTCCGGGCAGGCCAGGTAGCGATCGGCGGCGGCCTGGGCCTCGGCCTGCAGGCGGCGCCATTCGCGCACGTCATCCAGCCAGCAGCGGCCGGTGATGGTTTCGTAGTACTCGTGGGCGATCGCGTCTTTGCTCATAGGGCGTTCCAGGTAGGGGATACAGCCCTAGACCGCGCCTTATGCCCGGGGTGCCCGTCTTGGCGGTCAAAGAGGTCCAGGCGGCCGATTCGCCAGGGGCGGCAGGCGTCCGTTCTTCAAGTGCCAGGTGCTGGACAGCAGGAAGCCGCGTCGAGACGCGGCTTCCTGGCGTGCCAGACAGGACTTACTGCCGCGCCAGCACCGTGCTGCGACCGGCCTTGGGCGCGCCCGGCAGAGGGCTCAGGGCACCGGTTTCCAGCCAGCGGCGCACGCGGGTGGCGTCGGCCATGTGGGTGAACTTGCCGAAGGCGTCCATTACCACGAAGGCCACCGGACGACCGGCCATCACGGTACGCATCACCAGGCAGTGACCGGCCTTGTCGGTGTAGCCGGTCTTGGTCAGCTGCACGCTCCAGTCGGCGTTGTAGACCAGGTGGTTGGTGTTGCGAAAGCCCAGCACATAGTTGGGGTTGTGGAAGGCCTGGGTCTTTTCCGGGGTGGTGCTGAGCTGGCCGAGCAGCGGGTAGTGCTCGGTGGCCTTGAGCAGGGTGACCAGGTCGCGTGCGGTGGAGACGTTCAGCGGCGACAGGCCGGTGGGTTCGGCGTAGCGGGTGTTTCTCATGCCCAGGGCGCGGGCCTTGGCATTCATGGCGGCGACGAAGGCCCGCTGGCCACCCGGATAGTGATGGGCGAGGCTGGTAGCGGCGCGATTTTCCGAGGACATCAGCGCCAGTTGCAGCATGTCGCGCCGGGTCAGCTGGCTGCCCAGGCGCACCCGCGAGAAGATGCCGCGCATGGCCGGATTCTCGCTGATGTCGATGTCGATGGTCTGCTCCAGCGGCAGCCGGGCATCGAGCACCACCATGGCGGTCATCAGCTTGGTCACCGAAGCGATGGGGGCGACCTGGTCGGGATTCTGGGAAAAGAGTACCTGGTTGGTCTTGAGGTCGACGACCAGGGCGTGGTTCGAGGCCAGGCGCTGAGCGGTGGCGGCCGCCGCGGCCTTGACCTTCGGTGGGGTCTGGGCCAGGACGGCCGGACTCAGCCCGACCAAGCCAGCCAGCAATAGGCCGGCAAGTTGATGACAGATCTTCACGGTGGCAGCTCTCAAAAGGGGGGCGGGGTTAGAACAACCGCGAACGGCAATGCCCCTTGCAGATCAAGGACATTGCTCAGAGATTTCACGTCTTTTATCACCCGGAATGTCGGCTGGGAATCCGACAAGGCAGCTTTTTACACAGCGCGCTGGCAAAAAGTCACAATAAGTTGCATATGGCCGACGGACGGCGGGGATGGCGGAGCGAAAGGGCGCCCGAGAGGCCTCGGGCGCCTTGCCTTTCAGTCGTGGGCTTCTTGGGCGGTGGGGCCGAGCATGCTGCCGGTGACCAGGTAGCGTTCGTGCCAGGCCAGCGCCTCGGGCAGCAGGTGCGGGGTGTGCTTGCCGTGGCTGCCGGCCAGGGCGCGTTCGAAATAATCCTCCAGCGCCGGACGGAAGCTCGGGTGCACGCAGTGCTCCAGGATGGCCCGGGCGCGCTGCTTGGGGCTGAGCATGCGCAGGTCGGCCAGGCCCTGGTCGGTGACGATCACCGAGACATCGTGCTCAGTGTGGTCGACGTGACTGACCATGGGCACCAGGGTCGAGATCAGCCCGTTCTTGGCCATGCTCGGCGCCATGAACACCGACAGATAGGCATTGCGGGCGAAGTCGCCGGAGCCGCCGATGCCGTTCATCATCCCGGTGCCCATCTGGTGGGTGGAGTTGACGTTGCCATAGAGGTCGGCTTCGAGCATGCCGTTCAGGGCGATGCAGCCCAGCCGTCGCACCAGTTCCGGATGATTGCTCACGCCCTGCTGGCGCAGGATGATGCGCTGGCGCAGCGACTCGGCGTGCTCGACGAAGCGCTCGATGCCCGCCGGACTCAGGGAAAAGGACGTGGCCGAGGCCAGCTCCATCTTGCCGCTGATGAGCAGTTCCAGCATGCCGTCCTGGATCACCTCGGTGAAGGCGGTCAGCCCGGCGAATTCGCTCTCGGCCAGGCCCTGCATGAAGGCGTTGGCGATGTTGCCGACCCCCGACTGGAGCGGCAGCAGATTGGCCGGGATACGGCCCTGGCGTACCTCGAAGCGCAGGAAGTCCAGCAGGTGCGCGGCGATGGCCTGGGAAGCGGCGTCCGGGGCCTTGAACGGACTGTTGCGGTCGGGGGCATCGGTCTCCACCACGGCCACCACCTTGTCCAGCGGCACTTCCAGATAGGGCGAGCCGATGCGGTCGCCGGGATGCGCCAGGGGGATGGGCGTGCGGTGGGGCGGCAGGGCGCCGTCGGTGTAGATGTCGTGCATGCCGTCCAGGGCGTCGGGCTGCCAGCGATTGACCTCCAGGATCACCGCATCGGCCATGTCCAGCCAGGTCTTGTTGTTGCCCACCGAAGAGGAGGGCACCAGCAGACCGTCTTCGCGAATGGCGGCGATCTCCACCACCGCCACGTCGATCTTGCCGAAGAAGCCATAGCGCACCTTTTCCGCCAGCTGGCCCAGGTGGATGTCCATGTACTCCAGGCCACCGGCGTTGATGCGACTGCGCAACTCCGGATCGGACTGGAAGGGTACCCGCAACTCGATGCCATCGACCCGCGCCAGGGCGCCGTCCAGCTCCGGTGCGGTGGACGCGCCGGTCAGCACCTTGATGCGGAAGGGCTCGCCGGCGCCGTGGCTGGCGGTGATGCGCTGGGCCAGGGCGCCGGGCACGGCCTTGGGATAACCGGCCCCGGTGAAGCCGCTCATGCCCACGGTCATGCCGTGACGAATGAACTGCGCGGCCTGCTCGGCGCTCTGGCGCTTGGCAGCGAAACCGGGATGGCGAATACGGTGGGACATGACGACCTCTGCGGGTGTTATCGAAAGCACACTAAGAATGTGGATTCTACGCCGAAGGGATGCTTAGGTCCCTAAGCAAAAGGTCGGGTGGGCGAAGGAATTTTTGGGGAGGGGTGTAGATTGGGTTCGGTAGGTTGGGTTGAGCGTAGCGAAGCCCAACGGTGCCCAAGCCAACCATCGTCTTGATGTGCTAGCTGATTATCGAGTTTTGCTGGCACTTCTTGTTTCGCTCTTCCGAGCGAGTCACTTTTGTCAGTCGCGGCTGCGCGCCCCGGACAAAAGTAACCAAAAACGCTTGCCCCGACCATCCGGCCTTCCGCTTCGCTCCAGGTCCGCTCACGCCAGCGCCGTTCCGGGGTCGGTCCAGATGGGCCGTCCATGGCCCACTGGACCTCTCGCCGCATCCATGCGGCTCGACCCACTCCACGACACTGGCGTTCGCCCTCCTGAACGGGGCGATTCGCCAGCCTGAAAGTGTTAGTTGAAGAGCCACAACCGTCCGTAGCGTGGACAACGGCGAAGCCTTGTCCACTGTTAGTGTAGGTACCTTCCAGTGGAAAACGCTGCGCGGTTTTCCACGCTACGACCCCTGAACTCCAAATCCTCAGGCTGGCGTCCCGTCCCCTCAGTGAGGCCGAGTTCCGGTGTCGTGGCGGGGGTTGCGAGGCAGGACGCCGAGCGAGGCGCGAGGGGCAGGAAGCACCTTCGTGCCGTGCCCCTGCCACGGCGCCGGAGCGAGGGAACCCGGAGCGCAGCGGAGGGCCGAAGCGTGGGGATAAGCGTTTTTGGTTACTTTTTTGGCGAATGCAAAAAGTAACTCGCCCGGGTGGGCGAAACAAAGCCCTCAGAGCACTCGATAAACAGCTAAGGCACCCATACCCCTAATCCGTTGGGCTTCGCTGTCGCTCAACCCAACCTACGGTACTCCGCCCGGGCCACCGGGCCCCCGACCTCGGCCTCACACCACCATCATGATCCACGGCACCCCGATCCCCAGCAGCACCAGCAGGAACAGCGCGCCGAAAATGGTCCCCAGTCGCCAGTAGTCGGCGCTGGGCAGGTAGCCGCTGCCGTAGTACACCGGGCTCGGCCCGGTGCCGTAGGGCGTGATGATGCCCATCAGCCCCAGCGAGGTGCCCAGCAGCAGGGCGAACACCGGCAGGTCGATGCCGGGGATGCCCATGCCGGCGGCCAGCATCACCGGCAGCAGCGCCGTGGTGTGGGCGGTGGAGCTGGCGAACAGGTAGTGGGCGAGAAAGAAGACCGCCACCAGCACCACCATGGCGGTGCCGGCGTGGAAGCCGCCCAGGTGGCCGGCGACCCACTGGCCGAACCAGGCGACGAAGCCGACCCGGGTCAGGCCGTCGGCCAGGGCCACCAGGGTGGCGAACCAGGCGAAGGTGTTCCAGGCGGCCTTGTTGCCCAGGGCGTCGTTCCAGGTGATGACCTTCAGCAGCAGCATCAGCACGATCACCAGGATGCCCACCAGCGCCGGATCGGCCCAGGCGGCGCCGAAGATCCACAGCGCCAGGGCGCCGATCACCAGGGCCAGCAGCAGCTTTTCATCGCGCGTCAGCGGGCCGAGTGCGGCCAGTTCCTTGGCCGCCCACAGCGGCACCTGGTCGTTGCGCTTGATCTCCGGCGGATACAGCCAGTAGGCCAGCAGCGGCAGCAGGGCCAGCAGCAGGATGCCCATGGGCGCGGCGGCGATGAACCACTGGCCCCAGCTGATGTGCACCTGGGCGGTCTTCTCGATCAGCGCGGCGGCCAGCAGATTGGGGGCGAGGGCGGTCAGGAACAGGGTACTGGTGACGCAGGTGGAGGAAATCGCCACCCACATCAGGTAGGAACCGATGCGCCGGGCGCTGGGGTCGTTGGGCTTGGAATCGTAGAGCAACGGCAGGTTGCGGATCACCGGGTAGACGGTGCCGCCGCTGCGCGCGGTGTTGGACGGGGTGAAGGGCGCGAGGGCCAGATCGGCCAGCATCACCGCGTAGCCCAGGGTCAGGGTGCGCCGGCCCATGGCCTTGACCAGCAAGAGGGCGATGCGTCGCCCGAGCCCGGTCTTCTCGTAGCCCAGGGCGAACATGAAGGCACTGAAGATCAGCCAGACGGTGTTGTTGGAAAAGCCCGCCAGGCCCCATTTCAACGCCTCCTGGGGGGCGCGAAAGCCCGGTGTCGCCAGTTGTGTCGGGCTGAACAGCACCCAGGGCGCCAGCAGGGCCACCACGGCCACCCCGATCAGGCCGACCACCGCGCCGGGCAGGGGTTCGAGGATCAGTCCCACCACCACGCCGGCGAAGAGGGCGAAGTACAGCCAGGCATGAGCGGGCAGGCCCTCCGGTGCGGGCAGCAACGCCAGCAGTCCGGTGACGGCGAGGGGCAGCAGGAATTTCCAGGTGGTACGCATCGGGCGCTCGCAGATTCCGGTGGTCTCGGGAAACCGGCCTGGGCCGGGATGGCTGACGGTGCTGTTCCAGAGGGCTGCGCGGTCAGCGGCAGCCAGCTTTGCAAAGGCCGGGCTGCTTTCCCAGCGCGCTGGCCGTGGTCATTCGTCGCAGTCCCGCGGTCTTAGGTTCCCTGAGGGCATTCTTTCGCTATCGAGAATGACTTGCAACAACGCGAAGGTGCCGGTCGTTGCCGATTGCGCCCGTCGCTCACCTCGGCGAACAATCGGACTTTCCGCCAACCCTAACAACACGAGGATGACCGCCATGAAGTACCGCCTGGGAGAACACCGCGTCGACGCCTATCCGCACAGCTGGGTCGCGCCTACCGCCGCGGTGATCGGCAAGGTCCGCCTGGATGAGGGCGCCAGCGTCTGGTTCGGCGCGGTGCTGCGTGGCGACAACGAGCTGATCCATATCGGCCCGGACAGCAATGTGCAGGACGGCGCCGTGCTGCACACCGATCCCGGCTCGCCGCTGACTCTGGGGCGTGGCGTCACCGTCGGCCACCAGGCCATGCTGCATGGCTGCGAAATCGGCGACGGCAGCCTGATCGGCATCCACGCCGTGGTGCTCAACGGCGCGCGCATCGGGCGCAACTGCCTGGTGGGCGCCAATGCCCTGGTCACCGAGAACGCGGTGATTCCCGACGGCTGCCTGGTGCTCGGCTCGCCGGCCAAGGTGGTGCGCACCCTGAGCGATGCCCAGCAGGCGCAGCTGGCGGCCAACGCCCAGGTCTATGTGGCCAATGCGCGGCGCTATCTGGAAGAGTTGTTCGAGCAGGGGGAGTAGGGCGACCGGGAGCCGCGTCCCGCGCTGGATGACCTTCTTCCTCCGAGCAAGGGCTGGGGTGAGGGAGAATCCGCGCCGGTCCGTTGGGCTTCCCTGCGCTCAACCCAATACCGGCTGCGTAGCGTGGAAAACGGCGCAGCCTTTTCCACAGGGGCATTAGTTACCAGGCGCGCCCTCACCCCAACCCTCTCCCAAAGGGAGAGGGGGCTGTCCGAGCAAGCGTTTGGGTCTAACGGTCCAGACGGGCCGCGATCCGTTGTCGCCACGCCATCCGCTAGTGCAGAACCACCCCCTCTCCCTCCGGGAGAGGGCTGGGGTGAGGGAAAAGCCGCTCCGGTTCGTTGGACTTCGCTGCGTTCAACCCAATCTACAAGGCAGGCAGAGCGCCCCGGCCGAAGCCGTAGCGTGGAAAACGGCGCAGCCTTTTCCACCTGAAGAGTTGTTGCCGGGCGCGCCCTCACCCCAACCCTCTCCCAAAGGGAGAGGGGGCTGTCCGAGCGAACATTCGTGTGCAGCGCCAAAGGCAGCTTCGCGATTCATTGTCGCCAGGTTATCCGCTAGCGCAGAACCACCCCCTCTCCCCTTGGGAGAGGGCTGGGTGAGGGAAAAGCCGCTCCGGTTCGTTGGGCTTCCCGGCGTTCAACCCAATACCGGCTGCGTAGCGTGGAAAACAGCGCAGCCTTTTCCACAGGGGCATTCGTTGCCAGACGTGCCCTCACCCCAACCCTCTCCCGGAGGGAGATAGGGCTGTCCGCGCAGGCTTATGGCTCCAGCAATAGCCCCCACCCTCACGGCTTCTCGAACCGATAGAACAGATTCGGCTCGCTGACCACGTACAGCCGGCCCTGGTCGTCCATGGCCACGCCTTCCGCCTGAGGCACGCTGCGGCTCAGGCCGTGCTGGCCGCGCAGCAGCGACAGCGAGCTGATCGGCTTGCCGTCGTCGTCCAGTTCGAGCACCAGGCGCGACTGATCCGAGAGCGCCAGCAGGTGGCCGGTGCCAGGATCGAATTGCAGGCTGGAGAGATCGCGCACGAACAGGCGGCGATCGCGTTGTGGATCCGTGCGCAGCGACAGCGCCTGCAGGCCTTCGAAGGCTTCGCTGCCCAGGCCGTCGATCTCGTAGATACGGACCGGATCGCTTTCCTTGGCGATGAAGAAGCGCTCGCGGGCCGCGTCATAGGCCAGGCCTTCGTTGCCGCGGTTGTCGCTTTGCACATCGCTGAGGCTGAAGGGATGGCTGACCTGGCGGTCGTCGACGTCCACCACCCGGGTGTCGGCGCCGATCCGTACCCGCACCAGGCGTTGGCGGCGCTCTTCGCTGATCATGTAGACGCCCGGCTTGATGTACTCGATGGCTTCCGGATCGCTGAAGCCCCTGAGCTCCACCTGGCGCAGCAGCCGGCCGTCCAGGTCCAGTTCGAGAAAGCGCGCCGGCTTGTTGGTGACGCTGACCAGGGTGCGGCGATCCGGATCGAAGCTTAGCGCCGAGACATCGGTGATGCCCTCGCCGATGGAGCGGGCTTCGACGGTGACCCGGTAGCTCGGCAGCCACAGCGAATGGGCCTGGCGGCTCTCGGCCTGGAGCTTGCTCTGGACGTTGAACAGGAGGCGTTCGAACAGCCGGTGCTGCTGGGCCACCAGGGTCAGGGCCAGCAGCAGGGCGCCGCCCAGCAAGGCGCCCAGGGTGCGAGGGGAAAGCAGCGGAAACATCGACAGGGTCCTGATGCGGTAATGCCGCGCAGCCTAAGGGCGCCACCCTGAATTCAAGCTGAATAGGCGCTCATTGCGCCGCTTTGGACACCTTGTGAAACACGTGGAAGAGATTGGGTTCACCAATCAGATAGAGATTGCCAGCTTCGTCGAGGGCCACGCCTTCCGGTTGCTCCATGGTCGCGTCCAGGCCGTGCAGGCCGCGTCTCAGGCTGATGAAGCTGACCGGTTGTCCCTCGGCGGTCAGCTCCACCAGGGTGTGGGACTGGTCGGACAGTGCCAGCAGGTGCCCGGTGCGCGGATCGACCGCCACCGCGGAATAGTCGATCACCAGCTGCTTCAGCGGAAAGGGCTGGAGGCTGCCGGATACGCCGCGGCCGTCGCTGGCCAGGGTGAAGAGGGCGGCCGGGTCGCGCTCCTTGCTGAGGATCAGGCGCTGGTGCCGCGGGTCCCAGGCGATGCCTTCGAAGCCCTTGTTGCCGGCGTCGGGAAAGCCCAGGTCGTGGTGCTCGAAGGTGTTGGCGTCCAGTTCCCGGGTGTCGTCGGCCAGCTGGAACAGCGACAGCCGCCGCTGGCGCTCGTCGACGATGGCCAGGCGCCCGTCCTGCAGGGCGCTCACGCCTTCCAGGTTGGACACGTTGCGGATCGGGATGCGTCTGAGGATGTCGCCGGTCAGGCTCAGCTGCACCAGGTAGGGGGTGCTGCCGGTGACGGCGAAGAGGGTGCGGGTACGGGGATCGTAGGTGAGATCGGAGGTCTCGGCCTCGGCCAGGCCCGGCAGTTGCTTGCCCTGGATCACCGCCTGGTAGTCCGGCAGCCAGACCGCCTGGGCGCGGACTTCCGGTGGCGTGCGGTATTCCTGCCACCAGAGCAGCGCCCGGTCGTTCCAGTGCCAGACGAAGGTGAGGACGATCAGCACCAGCAGGACAAAGGCGGGAAGCAGGCGCAACAGGATGAGGCGAGGGAGTCTGGACATGCGGGCTCGTACGGCTTCTTGTTATGGCTTGTCTGCAAAGTCGCTGAGCGTAGGCACTTTTCAGGCAAAGCCTGGAGCGTCGTGGCCGTGCCGGCACACCGTCGCCAGGCACCGGCCGGGCGACGGTGGGTGGCGGGGTTATAGCACGCGCGTTTCGAAGCGGCTAACGTCCGGCAGCTCCAGCACCAGGTCATCGCCCACGTTGAGAGGTCCGACACCCACCGGCGTGCCGGTGAGGATGACGTCGCCCGGTTGCAGGGAGAAATGCCCGGCGATGGCCTGGATCAGCGGCAGGATGGGATTGAGCATGTCGCGGCTGTTGCCGTCCTGGCGCACTTCGCCATTGATGGTCAGGCGCACCGGGATGTCGGCCAGGTCCTCGAAGGCATCGCCCGGCACGAAGGGCGCGAGCACGCAGGCGCCGTCGAAACTCTTGGCGATCTCCCAGGGATAGCCCTTTTCCTTGAGCCGGCCCTGCACCTCTCTGAGGGTCAGGTCCAGGGAAGGGGCGAAGCCGGAGATGGCGTCGCGCACCTCTTCGGCCGACGGCTTCTTCGACAGCGGCTTGCCGATCAGCACGGCGATCTCGGCCTCGTAGTGCACCGAACCCTGATCGGTGGGGATGGCGAAGCCCTCGGCCACCGGCACCACGCAACTGGCCGGCTTGATGAACAGCAGGGGCTCGGTGGGAACCGGGTTGTTCAGCTCCTTGGCGTGCTCGGCGTAGTTGCGGCCGATGCAGACGACCTTGCCCAGGGGAAAGTGGATCTTGGTGCCATCGAGGTACTGGTGCTGGTAGGCCATCTGGTGCTCCTGGTGAGTGGCGTCTGCGGGCGATCTTGACCCCATGATCTTAACCAAAAGCGGGGGCCGCGGCGCGGTCCTGGTCGCAAGGCGCTCATGGTCGCCCTGAGAAAGCTTCAGGTCGCAATCGGACCTGCATGCGGCGGCTCATGCTAAGATGGCCCCCCCTTTGCCGCTGGCTGAACTGGCCTGCGCCGCGCCGGCATCCTTACTCCCTGGACACTCTGGATTCAACGCAGATGAGCAAGACTTCCCTCGACAAGAGCAAGATCCGCTTCCTTCTCCTGGAAGGCGTCCACCAGTCCGCCGTGGATATCCTGAAGTCCGCGGGTTACAGCAACATCGAGTACGTCACCAGCTCCCTGCCGGATGCCCAGCTCAAGGAAAAGATCGCCGACGCCCACTTCATCGGCATCCGCTCGCGCACCCAGCTCACCGAAGAGGTGTTTGACTGCGCCAAGAAGCTGGTCGCGGTCGGCTGCTTCTGCATCGGCACCAACCAGGTCGACCTGCAGGCCGCCCGCGAGCGCGGCATCGCGGTGTTCAACGCGCCCTATTCCAACACCCGTTCGGTCGCCGAACTGGTGCTGGCCGAGGCCATCCTGCTGCTGCGCGGCATCCCGGCCAAGAACGCCTCCTGCCACCGTGGCGGCTGGATCAAGAGCGCGGCCAATTCCTTCGAGATCCGTGGCAAGAAGCTGGGCATCATCGGCTACGGCTCCATCGGCACCCAGCTGTCGGTGCTGGCCGAGGGCCTGGGCATGCAGGTGTTCTTCTATGACGTCATCACCAAGCTGCCCCTGGGCAACGCCCAGCAGGTCGGCTCCCTGACCGAACTGCTCGGCATGAGCGACATCGTCACCCTGCACGTGCCGGAAACCCCCGCCACCCAGCTGATGATGGGTGAGCGCGAGATCCGCGCCATCAAGAAGGGCGGCATCCTGATCAACGCCGCCCGCGGCACCGTGGTCGATCTCGACGCCCTGGCCGCCGCCATCAAGGACGAGCACCTGATCGGCGCCGCCATCGACGTCTTCCCGGTGGAGCCGCGCTCCAACAACGACGAATTCGTCTCGCCGCTGCGTGGCCTGGACAACGTCATCCTGACCCCGCACATCGGTGGCTCCACCGCCGAGGCCCAGGCCAACATCGGCCTGGAAGTGGCCGAGAAGCTGGTCAAGTACAGCGACAACGGCACCTCGGTGTCCTCGGTCAACTTCCCCGAAGTGGCCCTGCCGTCGCATCCGGGCAAGCACCGCCTGCTGCACATCCACCAGAACGTGCCGGGCGTGCTGTCGGAGATCAACCGCGTCTTCTCCGAGAGCGGCATCAACATCTCCGGTCAGTACCTGCAGACCGACGAGAAGGTCGGCTACGTGGTGATCGACGTCGACGCCGACTACTCCGACCTGGCCCAGGAAAAGCTGCAGAACATCAAGGGCACCATCCGTTGCCGCTTGCTGTTCTAAGCGTTAATGCACCATGAAAAAGCCCCGGTCGGGTTCGCCTGACCGGGGCTTTTTTGCTTTCGTGCTGGCCGCGATAAACGCCGAAGCGTGGATAACGGCGCAGCCTTATCCACTGGCCTCGCCCCGCGCTCACCTGTGGAAAACGCTGACGCGGTTTTCCACACTACGGATTCAGCTGCGCTCCAGCCGCTCCACGCCCTGGGCGGTGCCCAGCAGCAGCACGTCCGCCGGGCGGGCGGCGAAGAGGCCGTTGGCGACCACGCCGACGATGTTGTTGATCTTGGCTTCCAGACCCAGCGGATCGACGATGTGCATATTGTGCACGTCGAGGATGACGTTGCCGTTGTCGGTCACCACGCCGTCGCGGTATTCCGGGTCGCCGCCCAGCTTGACCAGTTCGCGGGCCACATAGCTGCGGGCCATGGGGATGACTTCCACCGGCAGCGGGAATTCGCCGAGCACCTCGACGCGCTTGCTGGCGTCGGCGATGCAGATGAAGGTGCGCGCCACGGCGGCGACGATCTTCTCGCGGGTCAGGGCCGCGCCGCCGCCCTTGATCAGGTTGAGGTGGCCGTCGGCTTCGTCGGCGCCATCCACGTAGAATTCCAGGTTGTTGACACCGTTGAGGTCATAGACGGTAATGCCATGGCTCTTCAGCCGGTCGGCGGTGGCCTGGGAGCTGGCCACGGCGCCGTCGAATTCCAGCTTGTGCTTGGCCAGCAGGTCGATGAAGAAGTTGGCGGTCGAGCCGGTGCCCACGCCGATCACGCTGTCGCGGGAGAGCTGGGGAAGGATGAGGTCGACCGCGGCCTGGGCGACGGCCTGCTTGAGCTGGTCCTGATTCATGGGGGTATCCGCGAAACGGGTGGAGGGTCGCCGATTATAGCCGCTCGGACGGCCTGGCTAACCCACCCGGGAGTGCTCGTAGTAGACTTTTCGCCCCCGCCGCACCCACCGGATCGCCCCGCCGATGCTCGAACAGTACGTGAAGAAGACCCTGCTCGCCCCCGTCTACGACGTGGCGATCGAAACGCCCCTGCAACCGGCGCGGGCGCTGTCCGAGCGGCTGGGCTGCCAGGTGCTGCTCAAGCGCGAAGACCTGCAGCCGGTGTTTTCCTTCAAGATCCGCG
>NZ_JASCON010000052.1:0-37863 GCF_029959585.1 Pseudomonas sp. PS02302 | reverse complement strand
CCCCGGGGCCCCCCGGCCCCCCGGGGGCCCGCCCGGCCCCCGCGCGCCCCGGGGGGGCGGCCCGTCCGCTCGAGGAATTCTTCATGACCTTCAATCGTCGGCGCTTCTTGCAAGCGAGCGCCCAGACGGGTGCCGTTCTGTGCCTGTTCAACACCCTGGGGGCCCAGGCCTCCACACCCTTTTCCAGTATCCAGGCGGCGCCCCGGCTCAAGCCACCGGCCGGCAGCGTCGACTGCCACATGCATCTCTACGACGACCGCTATCCGGCGGCACCGGGCGCCAAGCTGCTGCCGCCCAATGCCTCCCTGGACGACTACCGCCAGTTGCAGGCGTTGCTGGGGCTGCAACGCCTGGTGATCGTCACGCCGTCCACCTATGGCACCGACAATCGCTGCCTGCTCGACGGTCTGGCCCGCAGCGGCGGCCAGGCCCGCGGGGTGGCGGTGATCGACCGAGCCATCACCGCTGCCGAGTTGCAGGAGCTGCACCAGGCCGGGGTGCGCGGTATCCGCTTCAACCTGAGCTATGGGGGCGCCGACCTGGACGATCTGGAGCCCCTGGCCGCGCGGGTCAACGAACTGGGCTGGAACGTCCAGGTGGTCGCGCCGGGTAATCAGCTGGTGGAGCTGGAGAGCCGCCTGCAACGCCTGCCGGCGCGACTGGTGATCGATCACCTCGGCCATGTGCCCCAGCCGGAAGGCGTGCAGTCGGCAGCCTTCGCCGTGCTGGGGCGGCTGCTGGACGGTGGTCGTACCTGGGTGAAACTATCGGGGCCCTACATCAGGTCGCGCAGTGGTCCGCCGGACTATGCCGATGTCGGTGCCGTGGCGCGGGAGCTGGTGCGGCGCCATCCCGAACGGCTGCTGTGGGGCAGCGACTGGCCGCACCCCACGGTGGCGGCCGGCAACAAGCCGGACGACGGACACATCTTCGACCTGCTGGCCGACTGGGCACCCGACGAAAGGGCGCGTACCGCCATCCTGCGCGACAACCCGGTCAGTCTGTACGATTTCTGACCGTCGAGTCGTACAGCGGTTTGCCGCCCAGACTGCGGGTCAGTTCGTCGGCGATGGTGCTCAGTATGCCGTGCAGGGCGCGGGCGCGCTCCGGCGTGAGGCGGTTGGCCGGACCGGAAATGACCAGGGCGCCCAGCAGCTCTTCCTGAGCGCCATAGATCGGCAGGGCCAGGGACGCGGCATGGGGATCGGTGGCGCCGCGGGAGTAGAAGGGCGTCAGACCGGCCTTGGCCACCACATAGGGCGTCTGCAGGGCCTGGGCGCTGGCCGCCTCGTCCATGGGGCGCATGTCGCCGGGTTGCAGGTGCAGCCGCAGGCTATGGGGCGAATTCACCCGGTACTGGCAGAGGCGATAGGCGCCGTGCCGCACATAGAAGGACGCGGTCTCGCCGCTCTCTTCGGTCAGCTGGTGCAGGCGCGGCATGATGTGGCGCTCCACGTCGTGGGCGTCCTGGTAGATGGCGTTCAGCCGTACCACTTCGCTGGCCAGCATGTAGCGGCCGTCGGCGAGCCGGGTAACCAGGCCAAAGGTCTCCAGCGAGACCAGCAGGCGCATGATGGTGCTCTTGATCAGCCCGGTGCGGGTGGTCAGCTCGGCGAGACTCAGGGCCGAATCGCCGATGCGAAAGGCGGTGAGCACGGTCAGGACGCGGTCGGCGGAGGCGACGCCGGCAACTTCCGGGCGCGGACGAGGGGTATTCAACCTGGATGTCTCCTGAGCGGGCGGGGAGCCGCATTATCCGCGAGCGGACCGGAGGCGCCTAGGGCCAGGTTGACCCTCACTCCAGCCCTCGCCATGAGCGAGAGGGGGAGGTTGGGTGCAGGTGGGCTTTTCGTAGGTTGCGGTTGAGCGCAGCGAAGCCCAACGGGGCGGTGCCTCGCGCTGCCGGTGTCCCTCACCCCGGCCCTCTCCCGGGGGGAGAGGGGGAAGCTGGATATAGGTCAGCTTTTCGTAGGTTGCGGTTGAGCGCAGCGAAGCCCAACAGGGCGGTGCCTCGGGCGCTGCCGGTGTCCCTCACCCCGGCCCTCTCCCGGGGGGAGAGGGGGAAGCTGGACATAGGTCAGCTTTTCGTAGGTTGCGGTTGAGCGCAGCGAAGCCCAACACCCGGCGACCAACCGTCAGCCCAATTCCCCATTGAGCTTGCGCAGCAGGCGCAACAGCTCGGCCCGCTCGGCATCCTCCAGCGGCGCGCTGGCGGCGCGGTCGCTGGCGGCGGCGCGTTCCTTGAGTTCACCCACCAGGGCACGGCCCTGCTCGGTGAGGTGCAGGGCGTAGGCGCGGCGATCCTGGGTGCCGCGCACCCGCTCGGCCAGGCCCTGGCGTTCCAGCTTGTTCAGCAGCAGCACCAGTTGCGGTGGCTCGATGGCCAGGCGCCGGGCCAGGTCGGCCTGCATCAGGCCCGGTTCCTGTTCGAGGATCACCAGGGCGGTGAACTGGGCGGGGCGCAGGTCATAGGCGGCCAGACTGTCCACCAGGTGCTGGAACATCTTCATCTGGGCGCGGCGCAGGGCATAGCCTACGGCGGTGTCCAGCCAGGGGGTGGCGGCAGGGTCCAGGGGCGTGGCGTCGTCGGGGGAACTCATCGGCGGGAAGGGCTTCCGTCGGAGATGGCGAGAGGAGGGTATCGAGGGGTCATTCTAGTCCAGATCCTGGCGCGCGCGGCGATGGCGATAGGCGAACTGGGCACGACTCAGGCCGAGCAGTCGCGCCGCGGCGGCCATGTTGCCCTGGCTGCGCGCCAGGGCTTCGTCGAGCAGCTCGGCTTCCAGCTGCGCCAGGGGTAGCTGGAAGCCGTCCACGCCCAGGCGCTCCAGCCAGCCGGTCGCGGGCGGCGCCACGTCGACGAGCTCGGCTGGCAAGGGTTCGCCGCGAAACAGATGAGGCAGGTCGATGAGTTCGCCCGGATCGCTGGCGATCACCCCGCGCTCCACCAGATTCTGCAGTTCCCGCACGTTGCCGGGAAAGTCGTAGCGCAGCAGGGCCTTGAGGGCGCGCATGGTCAGGCCCACCGGCGGACGTTCGTAGGCGGCGCAGAAGCGCCGCAGGAACAGATCCACCAGCAGCGGCACGTCGTCGCGGCGGTCACGCAGGGGCGGGATGCCGATGGGATAGACGTTGAGGCGATAGAAGAGGTCTTCGCGGAAGTCGCCGCGGCGTACCGCCTCGCGCAGGTCCAGATTGGTGGCGGCTATCACGCGCACGTCCACCTTGAGGGTACGACTGCCGCCGACCCGCTCGATCTCGCGCTCCTGGAGCGCGCGCAGCAGCTTGCCCTGGCCGGGCAGACTCAGGCAGGCGATCTCGTCGAGAAACAGGGTGCCGCCCTGGGCGCGTTCGAAGCGCCCGGCGCGGGACTGGTTGGCGCCGGTGTAGGCGCCACGCTCCACGCCGAACAATTCGGCTTCGATGAGATTCTCGGGAATGGCCGCGCAGTTGAGGGCGACGAAGGGGCCGTCGGCGCGGCGACTGAGGCGGTGCAGGTGACTGGCGAACAACTCCTTGCCCACTCCCGATTCGCCGGTGAGCAGCACCGTGGCCGGGGTCGGGGCGACCCGCTGCAGGGCCTGGAAGGCGCTGTTGAAGGCCGCCGAGGCGCCCACCAGCGGTTGCTGGCCGTCGGCGGCGTGGGGCAGGGGCGCGGGCAGGCGTTCCGTGGCGGCTGTCTCGGGGGCGCCGTCGCCAGCGGCATTGAGATAGCGCAGGTCTTCCGCCACGTCGGGCCAGCGTTCGGCATTGCGGCCTTCGACCCGGCAGACGTGGTGGCCCATGGCACGGCATTCCACCTCGCGAAAGATCACCAGACGGCCGAACAGGCTGCTGACGTAGCCGATGGCATAGCCGATCTCCATCCAGCAGGCCGGATCGCTGCCCTGACCGTGGGCAATCTGGTGCTCGTCGCATTCGGCCGAGTGGTGCCAGAGGAATTCGCCGCCGTAGCGCCCCTGGTCGACATCGAATTCGAAATGCAGCGGCTCGACCCGTACCAGACCCTCCAGGCCGTGCAGGCGGGTGCCGGCGGCAAAGATGGCCGCGGCATCGGCCTGGGGCCAGCGCTTGCGCACCAGTTCGGCGTCCCTCACCCCGGAAAGATAGCCCACCCGGGTCAGCAGGCCGCGGGCGCGCTCCTGACCCAGGGCGCCGATCAACTCGCGCCGCAGGGCGCCAAAGGCGGAAGCGTGCACCAGCAGCATGCGTTGGTCATTGAGCCAGATGCGGCCATCACCGGGCGAGAAGAACAGGCACTCGGCCAGTTCCGCCTGGGTCGGGCTGGCGCTGCCATCCCAGGCGGCACTGTCGCCCCGGTGCAGACCCGGCGCGACCTGTTGCAAGGCGTTGAGGGACAGGCGTTCGGACAGGGCCATGGCAGGACTCCCGGAGGCATTGCGCAAATGCGCAATCGAGAGAAAGGTTATACCTCATAACTTTATCTTTTGAGCAAGACGTCTATCGGATGAGCCTAGCCCCTTTGCCTGCGCAAATTACCAAGCCTTTGATTCAGTTGATTTTTTCGCTTTTAGCCCAGGCTGGGCACAGCCTTTGCTCGTCTGTCCTTGCCCACCGTGGCCCGATAACAACAAGGAGAAGGCTATGAGCAGACCATCCACACCCTTCCTGGACGGCGCACCCTGGCGCGAGCGGATTTTCGATGGCGACTGGATCGCCGCCCAGGGCGGCATCCTGGAGGTCGTCGAACCCGCCACTGGCCAGCCCCTGCATTGCACCGGCCTGGCCAGTGCCGCCGACATCGACCAGGCCTGCGCCAAGGCGGCCCAGGCGCAACCGGCCTGGGCCGCCTGGACGGCCCGGCAAAAGGCCGGGCTGTTCCTGGCCGCGGCCGCGCAGCTGGAAATGCAGCGCGCCGAACTGGCCCCCCTGATCGCCCGCGAGACCGGCGGCATCCTGCCCAAGGCCGAGCTGGAATTGCGCGAAGCCGGGGTCATCCTGCAGCAGGTCGCCGGCCAGTTGCTGCAGCCCCATGGCGTGGTCCTGCCCAGCGAGCGCGGGGCGCTGTCCTATGCCCGCCGCCTGCCCCATGGCGTGGTGGGGGTGATCTCGCCCTTCAACTTCCCGCTGATCCTTTCGCTGCGCGCCGTGGCGCCGGCGCTGGCCTGCGGCAATGCCGTGGTGCTCAAGCCGGATCACCAGACGCCGGTGAGCGGCGGCATCCTGATCGCCCGACTGTTCGAGGCCATCGGCCTGCCCAAGGGCGTGCTGCAGGTGCTGCCTGGTCGCGCCGAGGCCGGGGCGGCGCTCTGCGCCCATCCCCAGGTACGGATGATCGCCTTCACCGGCTCGACCCAGGCCGGGCGCCAGGTGGCGGAAAGCGCCGGGCGCCACCTGAAGAAGGTGGCCCTGGAGCTGGGCGGCAAGAATCCGCTGATCGTGCTCGACGACGCCGATCTCGACCGCGCCGTCGGCTGCGCCGCCTGGGGCAGTTTCCTGCACCAGGGCCAGATCTGCATGGCCACCGGCCTGATCCTGGTGCACCAGCGCCTCGCCGCCGCCTTCACCGAGCGCCTGGTCGCCCGCGCCGCCGCCCTGCGCCTGGGTGATCCGCTGGAACCCGCGACCCAGCTGGGTCCGCTGATCAATGCCCGGCAGCTGCAACGGGTACAGGGCATCGTCGCCGACAGCCTCGCCGCCGGTGCCCGGCTGGAGCAGGGCGGCCGGCACGAGGGGCTGTTCTATGCCCCGACCGTACTGAGCGGTGTCCGTCCCGGCATGCGCGCCTTCGACGAAGAGATCTTTGGTCCGGTGGCCAGCGTGGTGACCTTCGCCAACGAGGCCGAGGCCGTCGACCTGGCCAATCGCACCCCCTACGGCCTGGCGGCCGGCGTGCTCTCCGGCTCCCTGGCCCGCGCCCGCGCCCTGGGTGAACGGCTGGAGTGCGGAATGCTGCACCTCAACGACCAGACGGTGAACGACGAGGTGGTCAATCCCTTCGGCGGACGTGGCCAGTCCGGCAATGGCGGCAGCGTCGGCGGCCTGTGCAACTGGGATGACTACAGCCAGTGGCAGTGGGTGACCGAGCATGCCGAGCCGCCACGCTATCCCTTCTAGCCCGTGTTACCCAACCAATAACAACAAGAGGAAAATCCCATGACCCTGTATGGCAAGACCCTGGTCGTCACCGGCGTGGCTTCCGGCATCGGCGCCGAACTGGCGCGTCTGGCGCGCTTTCACGGCGCCTATGTGATCGGCGTCGATCGCAATCAGCCCCAGCTCAGCCTGGACGACTTCCACCAGGCCGACCTGGGCGATCCCGACAGCATCGCCGCCCTGGTCAGCCGCCTGCCGGAGCGTCTGCACGGCCTGTGCAACGTCGCCGGGGTGCCGGGCACGGCGCCCCGGGAGGCCGTGGCGCGAGTCAACTATCTCGGCCTGCGGCTGCTCAGCCAGCAACTGGTCACGCGGCTGGGCCCAGGTGGCGCCATCGTCAACGTCGCCTCCATCCTCGGCGCCGAATGGCCACAGCGCCTGGAACAGCATCGCGCGCTGGCGCAGATCGCCGACTTCGCCCAGGCCCAGGCCTGGCTGGAAGCCCAACCGGTGGACCAGGCCACCTGCTACCAGTACTTCAAGGAGGCGCTCATCGTCTGGAGCTTCGTGCAGTCCCAGACCTGGTTCCGCGAATTCGGCGTGCGGCTGAATTGCGTGGCGCCGGGGCCGGTGTTCACCCCCATCCTCGGCGACTTCGTCAGCATGCTCGGCGAAGAACGCGTCGCCCGCGACAGCCAGCGCATGTTGCGCCCGGCGCTGGCCGACGAGGTGGCCGAGGCCATTGCCTTCCTCTGCAGCGATGCCTCGCGCTGGATCAACGGCGCCAACCTGCCAGTGGATGGCGGTCTCGCCGCCAGTTACGTCTGATCCGGATCGCCGCGCCTGCCCGGGCGCGGTGATCGCGTTTTCCCGTTTTCCCACAACAAGAACAACTTCAGGACGACGTCATGCGCACACGTTTCGGATTCGGTCTGCTGGCCGCGGCCAGCCTCGCCTCCCTGCAGGTCCAGGCCTACGATCTGCCCGGCCTCAATCTCGGCTCCACCAGCTTCTATGATGGCGCGCCGGCGCCGGATGGTCCCGGCTGGTACTGGGAGGAGTACCTGATCTATGGCAAGACCAGCCGCTTCAACGACCAGGACGGGCGCAAGCTACCCTTGCCCAAGCAGGAGCTGACCACCTTCGCCCCGGTCAGCCAGATCATCTATGTCGGCCAGCCCCTGGCCAATGGCGCCATGCCCGGCTTCACCGCCATCCTGCCCTGGCTGGCCCATGCCGATGTCGATGACGGACTCGGCGGTCAGGCGCTGAGCGCCCGCGAAGGGGTAGGGGACCTGACCCTGGGCGCCTTCCTGCAACTGCCCACCACCACCCGCCCCGACGGCGGACCGCGCTGGGCGCAGCGCATCGAGGCCGAGATCGTCGCCCCCACCGGTCGCTATGACCGCGACCGGGCGATCAATCCGGGCAGCAACTTCTGGTCCTTCAATCCCTACTACGCCACCACCTACTGGCTGACGCCGCAGTGGTCGGTGACCGGACGCTTCTGGTACCTGTGGAATGGCAAGAACGACCAGCCGCTACGCAGCTTTGGCGATGTGTCCGATACCCAGGCCGGCCAGGCGCTGCACGCCAACTTCGCCACCCAGTACGCGCTGAACGATCGGCTCAGCGTCGGCCTGAGCGGCTACTGGCTCCGGCAGATCACCGACACCCAGGTGGACGGCCACGACGTCAGCGGGCGGCGGGAAAAGGTCTGGGCCTGGGGCCCGGGTTTCACCTACGCCTTTTCCCGGGAGAACCTGGTCACCGTCAACAGCTACTTCGAGCAGGACGCCGAGAACCGCACCGAAGGGCGCAAGTTCGTCGTCAACTTCCTGCACAAGCTGTAGCGCTAGCGATCGATGGGGATGCCCCGGTTCGGCGGCGGTGGAGGCGCCGGCGGCTGGGGCTGCTGGGCCTGGGGATGGGGCACCATGTGCCAGGTCTCGTTGCGTGGCCGGCGGTCGATGTAGACCGGCACCGGCTGATAGATGATGCCGGAGCCGCGCACCTCGGTTTCCTGCCGCGAACTGGAAGAGGACGAAGAGCCGCCGACCACGGTGACGTCGTCGACCGGCCGTTGGCGGCTGGAAGCGGGGGCGGGTACCACGGTGACCTCGCGCGGCGCACTGACCGGCGGAGGCGCGGCGGGCCTGGGCGGCGGCGTGAAGCCGTTGCTGTCGGGCAGGCTCTGCAGCGGAATGGTGGTGATCTGACTATTCGTCGGGCAGGCGCCCTGGGTATAGGTCGTCCGGCCCTGGTCGTCCACGCACTTGTAGACATCCTGAGCGGCCACGACGCCACTGGCGAGCAGCAGGCCATAGAGCAGCGAACGCATGATGAGGCCCTCCGGGCACTCGAAGTGTCTTCCGCAGGATACAAGATGCCTGCCACGGCTCCCAGTGCCGGCGCGTGCTCGGGATGGATCCGGTGGCTGGACGGCCGACGTCGGCGCAAGAACCCTGCGACCTTGCCGATGGCTGTCGCGCCTCCTCGTGTTCTTCGCGTCGCAGGTATCCAGCGCCTCCAGGCCTACCGTCGAGCGCTTTATCGGAAGCCAGGTGCTACAGGTCAGTTGACAGCCTTATCGCCTCCGCCACGCCCTCGAACACTGAGGGTTGCCGGCAGCGCAGGGCGAGGGTGATCCGAATCCGGGTGGCCCCTCATCGACCAGCACAGCGGTTCGACTTGACCCCGATGCGAATCGCCTCTAATACTGTATGCATATACAGATAGAGGCAATGGCCATGGACAACTCCCCTGCAGGTCTGGCGGCATGAGCGGCGGCGCCAGCCTGGCCCGGCTGTTCGAAGAGCGGCGCCTGTGGAAGGGGCAGACCAGTCCCGAAGCCCGGCGCAGTGGTCAGCCCACCGGGGTCGCTGCCCTGGATGCCCATCTGCCCGGCGCCGGCTGGCCCGAAGCGGCCCTCACCGAATTGCTGCTCGCCGGCCCCGGCCATGGCGAGTTGCGGCTGCTCTGGCCGACCCTGGCGCGCCTGAGCCAGGCGGCCGAGCGCATCGCCCTGATCGCGCCGCCGCTGTCGCCCTATCCATTGGCCTGGCAGGCGGCCGGGGTGGCGCTGGATTCCCTGGTGGTGATCCGCGCCCAGGGCGCCGAGGTGCTCTGGGCCGCCGAGCAATGCCTGCGTTCGGGTTGCTTTGGCGCGGTGCTCTGCTGGCCCGAGCGCGCCGACGATCGCCAGTTGCGCCGGTTGCAGGTCGCTGCCGAGAGCGGTCGCACCCTGGCCTTCGCCCTGCGTCCGGCCGCTGCCCTGGACAATCCTTCGCCAGCGGCCTTGCGCCTGGAACTCCGGGCCCCCCTGGAACGGTTGCACATCCGCAAATGCCGGGGCGGGCAACCCGGGGTGCTCGATCTGGCCGGCGGCGCTTGAGCTGGCCATGCGCTGGGCCTGCATCCTCTTTCCGCAGCTGGCGCTGGATGCCGTGCTGCGCCGTCACCCGCAGCCGGAGCAGCCGCTGGTGCTGCTCTCCGGACCACCGCACCGGCGTCTGCTGCAGGCGGTCAATCCGGCCGCCCGGGCCCTGGGACTGCGCCCGGGCCTGACCCTGGCCGCCGCCCAGGCCCTGACCCGCGACTTCGAGCAGCAGGAGCACGATACGGCGCTCATCGAGACGGCCGAGACGCTGCTGGCGGCCTGGGGCTATGGCTTCAGTTCCCAGGTCAGCCGCCACTACCCCCGGGCGCTGCTGCTGGAGGTGCAGTCCAGTCTGCCGCTGCTGGGGCCCTGGCCACGGCTGGAACGGCGCCTGCGCCAGGAGCTCCAGGGCCTGGGTTTTCGCCATCGACTGGCCCTGGCGCCCAATCCGGTGGCGGCGCGGGTGCTGACCAATGTCGCCGACGGCCTGGCCGCCTCCGCCGATGAGCTGCCGCGTCTGCTCGATCGGCTCCCGGTGGAACGGGCCGGTTTCGCCCCCCAGCAGGCCCAGGCGCTGGCACGCATGGGCATCCGCCGCCTGGAGCAGCTCAAGGCCCTGCCCAGGGCCGCCCTGGCCCGGCGCTTCACCCCGGAGCTCCTGCAGCAGCTGGATCTGCTGGGTGGCAGCCGCAGCCTGGCGCTGGAGTTCTATCGGCCTCCCGATCGTTTCGTGACGCGGGTGGAGCTCAATTTCGAGGTGGAATCCCACCAGGCCCTGCTGTTCCCGCTGCGCCGCCTCACCGCCGACCTGGCCGCCTGGCTGGCCAGTCGCGACCGTGGCGTGCAGCGCTTCCTGCTCTGGCTGGAGCATCGCCAGGGTCCGGCCACCGCCCTCACCATCGGCCTGCTGGCGCCCGAGCGCGATGCCGCCCTGCTGTTCGAATTCGCCCGAGGTCGTCTCGAACAGCTGCAGGTGGTGGCGCCGGTACTGGCGCTGCGCCTGGAAAGCGAGGAATTGCCGCTCTTCGTGCCGGAAAGCCATAGCCTGTTCGACGAACGCCCGGCCCAGGCCGTGGGCTGGGAGGTATTGCGCGAGCGCCTGCGTGCCCGGTTGGGCGAAGCAGCGGTACTCGGTCTTGGCATCCAGGCGGATCACCGTCCCGAGCGCGCCCTGGTCTGGCGCCAGGAACGACGCCTGGAGACCGCGCTGCCCGGTCTGCGTCCGGGTTGGCTGCTGAGCGAACCGCGTCCCCTCGACGGCCAGCCACGCCGCGTCCTCGCGGGCCCTGAACGTATCGAAAGTGGCTGGTGGGATGGGGGCGACCAGCGCCGCGACTATTATCGCATCGAGGTGGCCGACGGACGTCAGGCCTGGGCCTTTCGCCGCTATGGCGAAGAGACGCCCTGGTGGATCCAGGGCTGGTTCGCATGAGCGGCTATGCCGAGTTGCACTGCCTGTCGAATTTCAGTTTCCAGCGCGGTGCCTCCAGCGCCCTGGAGTTGTTCGAGCGGGCCAAGGCGCTGGGCTACACGGCGCTGGCCATCACCGACGAAGGCACCCTGAGCGGCATCGTCCGTGCCTGGCAGGCGGCGCGCCAGGTCGGGCTGCCACTCATCGTCGGCAGTGAGCTGACCCTCGACGATGGCCTGCGACTGGTGCTGCTGGTGGAGGACCTGTCGGGTTACGAGACCCTCTGCGCCCTGATCACCCGGGCACGCCGTCGTGCGCCCAAGGGCCGCTACCAGCTTGCTCGCGCGGATCTGCAACCGCCGCTGCCCGGGTTGCTGGCGATCTGGTTGCCGGGAGAAGAGCCAGTGGCCGAGGCGGGCACCTGGCTCAAGCAGGTCTTCGCCGAGCGCCTCTGGCTCGGCGTCGAATTGTTGCGCGGCGCCGACGATACCGCCCGGCTCCTGCAGTTGCAGGCACTGGGCACCCAACTGGGCGTGCCGGCAGTGGCCTGTGGCGACGTGCACATGCACACCCGCGGGCGCCGGGCCCTGCAGGATGTGCTCACCGGCATCCGCCATCACCTGCCGGTGGCCGAAGCCGGCTATTGTCTGCATCCCAACGGCGAGCGCCATCTGCGCCCGCTGGCGGTGCTCGAAAGCCTCTATCCCACGGCGCTGCGCGTCGAAACCCTGAGGATCGCCGCCCGCTGCCGCTTCGATCTGGGCGAGTTGCGCTATCGCTATCCCCAGGAGGTGATACCCGCCGGCGCGACGGCCGGCGCCTGGCTGGCCGAGCTGACCCGCCGCGGCCTGGCCTGGCGCTGGCCGGAAGGCGCGCCGGAAAGGGTCACCGACCAGGTAGCCCGGGAGCTGGCGCTGATCGCCGAAAAAGGCTACGAGAACTACTTTCTCACCGTGCACGACATCGTCGACTACGCCCGCCGCCAGCACATCCTCTGCCAGGGCCGCGGTTCGGCGGCCAACTCGGTGGTCTGCTATGTACTGGGCATCACCGAGCTGAATCCGCTCACCGGCAATCTGCTGTTCGAGCGCTTCATTTCCCGCGAGCGCGACGAGCCGCCCGATATCGACGTCGACTTCGAGCACGAGCGGCGCGAAGAGGTCATCCAGTACGTCTTTCGCCGCTATGGGCGCGAGCGGGCCGCGCTCACCGCGGTGGTCAGCACCTATCACGCCGCCGGCGCCCTGCGCGATGTCGGCAAGGCCCTGGGCCTGCCGGGCGACCAGCTCGATGCCCTGTCCGGGTGCGCCGGGCGCTGGACCGACGAGATCCCTGGTCCGCAGCGTCTGCGCGAAGCGGGTTTCGACCCGGACAGCGCCCTGCTGCAGCGAGTGCTCATCCTCGCCGGCCAGTTGATCGGCTTTCCCCGGCATCTTTCCCAGCATCCCGGTGGTTTCGTCATTTCCGCAGCGCCCCTGGCGACGCTGGTGCCGGTGGAAAACGCCGCCATGCCCGAACGCACCCTGATCCAGTGGGACAAGGACGACCTCGATGCCGTGGGCCTGCTCAAGGTCGACATCCTCGCCCTGGGCATGCTCAGCGCCTTGCGCCGCTGCTTCGACCTGGTCGCCGGCTGGCGTGGCCAGCGCTGGACCCTGGCCAGCCTGCCCCAGGAGGACGAACCCACCTACGCCATGATCTCCCGCGCCGATACGGTGGGGGTGTTCCAGATCGAATCCCGCGCCCAGATGGCCATGCTGCCGCGCCTCAGGCCGCAAACCCTCTATGACCTGGTGATCGAGGTGGCCATCGTCCGCCCCGGTCCCATCCAGGGCGACATGGTGCATCCCTATCTGCGCCGCCGGAACGGGGAAGAGGAGGCCGACTATCCCCATGACGAATTGCGTCCAGCCCTGGAGCGCACCCTGGGGGTGCCGCTGTTCCAGGAGCAGGTGATGCAGATCGCCATAACCGCTGCCGAATACACCCCGGGCGAGGCCGATCAGCTGCGCCGCTCCATGGCCGCCTGGAAGCGCCATGGTGGGTTGGAGCCTCACCGCGCGCGCCTGCACGACAAGATGGTGGAGCGCGGCTATCGCCCGGAATTCGCCGCGCGCCTCTTCGAGCAGATCAAGGGCTTCGGCAGCTACGGCTTTCCCGAATCCCATGCCGCCAGCTTCGCCCTGCTGACCTATGCCAGCTCCTGGCTCAAGTGCCACGAGCCGGCCGCCTTCGCCTGTGCCCTGGTCAACAGCTGGCCGATGGGTTTCTACAGTCCGGATCAGGTGTTGCAGGACGCCCGGCGCCACGGCATCGAGGTGCGCGCGGTGACCGTGCAGGCCAGCGACTGGGATTGCCGGCTGGAGGCAGGTGCCGGCCATCAGCCGGCGATCCGCCTGGGCCTGCGCCTGGTACAGGGGCTGGCGGAAGTGGCTGGCCAGCGCCTGGTAGCGGCACGGGGGACGCAGCCCTTTCGCGATGTCGAGGACCTCTGTCGTCGGGCCGAGCTGGATGCCCGGGCGCGCGGGCAACTGGCCGAGGCCGGTGCCCTGGCGGAGCTGGCCGGGGATCGCCACCAGGCACGCTGGGCCATGGCCGGGGTGGAGCGCCAGCTGCCGCTGTTCGCGTCGGCGGACAGCGCCCTGGAGGAACGCCCGGCCTTGCCGGCGCCCAGCGTCGCGGAGGACGTCCATGCCGACTACCGCATGCTGGGCACCACCCTGGGACCGCATCCGTTGAGCCTGTTGCGCGGTGAACTCCAGGCCCGGCGCTGCCGGGATTTCCGTGAGCTGGACGAGATCAGACCCGGTGCCCTGGTGCGGGTGGCCGGACTGGTACGCGGACGACAGCGACCGGGCACGGCCAGCGGGGTGATCTTCGTGACCCTGGAAGACGAGCACGGCATGCTCAACGTGGTGGTCTGGCGCGCGGTGGGCGAACAGCAGCGACGACCGCTGTTGCAGGCACGACTGCTACAGGTTGAGGGGCATCTGGAACGGGAGGCGGGGGTGCAGCACCTGATCGCCGGTCGCTTGACCGACCTGAGTCCTTTGCTCGACGAACTCATGGTGTCGAGTCGGGATTTCCACTAGGGCGCGAAGGGGAGGTGAAGCGAGGAGAAGCAAGGGGAAGAGCGGGTGGAGCGGGGGACTGTCTTCCGAAGCGCTCTGAAGCGCCCGGAAGACAAGAATCGACCAACGCAGTCTTAGCTGACGGCGTCTTTGAGGCCTTTGCCGGGCTTGAAGCCGGGCAGCTTGGCAGCGGCGATCTTGATGGTGGCACCGGTCTGCGGGTTGCGGCCTTCGCGAGCAGCGCGCTCTTTCACTGCGAAAGTTCCGAAACCGACCAGGCTAACACTGTCGCCTTGCTTCAGGGCGTCGGTCACCGCAGTGGTGAAGGCGTCCAGGGCTTTGGCAGCGGTGGCCTTGGGCAGGTCGGCAGACGCGGCAATGGCGTCGATCAGCTCAGCTTTATTCATGTAAAAACTCCATGTGTGAGTATTGGCCAGGCAGTATAGCGGCAGCTTTGCCTTGCGTAGAGCCTTTGTAAGCCTCTACGTGGCCGGTTGAAGCAGCCTTGTTGTTCGGCGCTACAGGATACGCATAGCGGGCGAAAGAACGATAGGGTATTCGATCTGGCAGGGGCGTGAAAACCTGATCCGCACTGCATTTTCCACGCTTTACAGCCCAGCCGTCGTCTTTTTGGGCAGCGGCGATGGCCGTTTGGTTTCCTCCAGGCGCTGAACGAAAAGTCGCCGAACGAGGGCGAGGCGAGGTGAGAACCTTGAGGAAGCGGAGTTTACGAGCGGTAAACCGGCGTTCCGACTGGGCTTGCGACGCCGAGGTGCTTCAACGAGGCATCACTGCGCGCAGGCCGTTTTCGTGCAGCGCCTAAGCGACGCGATCGGGCGTGACAGGCGGCTGCAACGGTGGCGTCAGGGGCGGCAGGCCATAGGCCGCGCGGGCGGCATCGCAGTGCGGATTGGCTTCGCCGTGCTCCCAGGCGGCGGTGAACTCGCGGCAGGTGCTGGAACGGCTTTCATAGACGGTGCAGCGCGTGCCGCAGCCCACCTCGCCGAGCAGGGCCGCACAGCGTACCGGCTTCTGCTCGGTGCCCCGCATGGCCACCAGGTGCGGGCTGATCGCGACGGTCAGGTGGTCGGGCACCAGGCCGCCTGCCGACTGGCATTCGCCCCAATAGAAAGACACGCGAAAATGGGCGCAGCAGGCGCCACAGCTGAGGCAGGGATTCTCGGTCGACATGGACGACAGCCATCGCAGGAACCGGCAGGGCCGGCGGGACAGGCACGGATTCTAGGCAAGCCCCGTGAGGCTGCGAAGCCCCCTGCAACGACCGTTCGGCGGCGACCTACGGCAGTCTTTTCAGGTGCTCGGGTGTGACCAGATGTCGCTGCAGCCAGGCGATGAACAGCCGCACCTTGGCCGGCACCAGGCGCCGATGGGGATAGAGGGCGTGGATGGCGATGGCCTGGGTGTGCCAGGGGGCGAACAATCGCTCCAGGCGACCCGCCGCCAGGTCATCGCCCACCAGGAAATCCGGCTGGCGAATGATGCCGTGGCCGTCCAGCGCCGCCTGGTGCAGGACACTGCCATTGTTGGCGCGCAGGGGGCCGCCGACCTTGACCTGCAGGCGCTCCCCCTCACGCTGGAATTCCCAGAGATCGCCATCGCTGGCGTAGCTGTAGAGCAGGCAGCGATGCTCGCGCAAGGCGGTGGGGTGCTCGGGGCGACCATGGCGTTGCAGATAGGCGGTGGCGGCGCAGATGAACAGCTCGACCGCCCCCAGGGGTTGCGCCACCAGGCTGGAGTCGCTGAGGTCGCCGATGCGCACGGCGAGATCGAAGCCTTCCTCGACCAGGCGTACCTGGCGATCGCTCAATTCCAGGTCGATGGCGACCTCCGGGTACTCATGCAGGAAGCTGCTCACCAGCGGTGCCAGGTGACGTACGCCAAAGGTGAGGGGCGCACTGACCCTGAGCCGCCCCCGGGGCCGCTCGTGGCCTTCCTGCAGGCGCTGTTCGAGGGCCTCCAGATCACCGAGCAGCGGGACCAGCCCTTCATGCAGCGTACGCCCGGCCTCGGTCAGGCTGAGGGTGCGGGTGGTGCGCTGCAGCAGGCGGGTGCCGTAGTGTCGCTCCAGGGCCGCCAGGTGCTTGGTGAGCGCCGAGCGCGACAGCTCCAGTCGCTCCGCCGCGGCGGTCAGGCTGCCCAGTTCGACGATCTTGATGAAGGCCTGCAGGGCTTTAAGAGTGTCCAAGGATTGTTTCCAGAGCGTGCACAGTTCATTCCCAGAGTGCGCCTTTATTCGCGTGCTGGAAACAGGACAATAGCGGCATCTTTCCTCCGTTCGAGAATCAGCATGACCGACCGTACTGCATCCTATGCCCCGCTGTTGCTGCGCCTGGCCCTGGGCGCCATGTTCCTGGCCCACGGCCTGACCAAGCTGCTGGTGTTCACCCTGCCGGGCACGGCGGGTTTCTTCGCCTCGGTGGGCTTTCCCGGCTGGCTGGCCTATCCGGTCACCTTCTTCGAACTGGCCGCGGGCGTGCTCCTGATCCTGGGCGCCTGGGTGCGTCCGGTGGCGGCCGTCGCCGCCATTCAACTGTTCGCGGCCGCGACGGTCCATTTCGGCAATGGCTGGTCCTTCTCCAATCCCCATGGCGGCTGGGAATATCCGGTCTTTCTCGCCGTGACCGCCGCTGCCCTGGCACTGCTGGGCGCGGGTCGGCTCTCCTGGGACGCCCGCAAGCCCTCCTGATCACCCTGAGAGGTCGCCCCCATGTCGCTTCCTACCCTGTTCGTTTCCCACGGTTCGCCCATGGAGGCCCTCGACGCCGGCGCGGCGGGAACGGCCTGGCGCGCCCTGGGGCTGTCGCTGCCGACCCCGGCCGCCATCGTCGTGGTCTCGGCGCACTTCGATACGCGGTTTCCGCTGTTCGGCAGTGCCAGGCGTCCGGCTACCGTCCATGACTTCTATGGCTTTCCCGAGGCCCTCTATGAGCTGGATTATCCCGCGCCTGGCGCTCCGGACCTGGCCGAGCAGCTGGCTCAGGGGCTACGTGATCAGGGCTGGGAGGCCGAGACGGGCGAGCAAGGACTGGATCATGGTGCCTGGGTGCCGTTGCGCTATCTCTATCCCGACGCCCAGATCCCCGTGGTGCCGCTGTCGATGAGTGCTGCCTGCGGACCGGACTACCACTATGCCCTGGGCCAGGCGCTGGCCAGGGTGCTACCGGCTGACACCCTGCTGATCGGCTCGGGCAGCCTGACCCATAACCTCGGTGACTTCCGCCGTGGCGGCTCCGAGTCCCCCAGCTATGTGCGGGACTTCCAGCAATGGATGCAGACCCGCCTGCGCGAGCGGGACCTGGACGCCTTGTTCGACTACCGGCGTCAGGCACCGCAGGCCCGTCAGGCCCATCCCACAGACGAGCACCTGTTGCCGCTGTTCGTCGCCCTGGGCGCGGCCGACCCGGAGGGCACCTTCAGCGTCCATCACGACGGCATCGCCCATCGCATACTGGCCATGGATCTCTACGGCTTTTCCCGTCACTAGCCGTTCGCCAACAAAAAGCCCGGAGCGGTAACGCATCCGGGCTTTTTGCTAACGGCCGTGTGACGTTCGATCAGCCAAACAACGTGGGACCATAGCCCCACATCAGTACCGTGGTAGCCATCAGCACCTCCAGCACCAGCACCCCGATGGCCAGGGTGGAACCGGACATGATGAAGCCTTCCCGCTGGTCGATATTGAGGAAGGAGGGGATGCCGGTATAGAGCAGGTAGGCCGAATAGGCCAGGCCGATGATGCCGACGATGGCGCACAGCCACACCAGCGGATAGAAGCCCACCAGGCCGCTCAGCAGCATGGGCGTGGCCACGTAGCCGGCGAATAGGATGCAGCGGTTGGCGCTGGGCCGATCCGGATACCGCCGTGCCAGCCAGTGGATCACATGACCCATGGCCACCACCGCCGCCATGATCAGCGCATAGCTCATGACCGCCAGGACCACCGCCGTGGGCAGATCCAGCACATGGGCTTCACCGCCGCCGAAGCGCCAGCCGAAGGTGGTGGTACCCACCAGGGAAGCGACGACGGGGATGGCTGCCAGGAAGGCCACGTGATGGGCAAAGAAATGCCCGACCGTTTCTCCTTCGCGACGGATCTGCTGCCACTCGCGATCGGGATGGGCCAGCAGGCCCCAGACATGATTGATCATGTTCCTGCTCCTCAAACCCGCTATGGTCGCCGCAAGCGGGCCTCTATGGATGGCGAACGCTGGTCTAACGCAACTGGCGACTACCTTAGGAGTATAGAAGAGGTCTGGAATGCGTCATGCGAGCCGACGAAGGGCAGCTTGCCTGCAAACGAAGCGACCAATGGTCGCAGAGCACCAGGCTGGTGCGTTTCTGGGCCTCAAGTATCCAGCCAGCCCCCAGCAGGCGATACCTGACCACTTGGACAGGAAATTGCTTGCTCAAGGCATCTGTTACCGGCCAACGAGGTCCGTCATGCCATCTCTCGACATCATCATCGCCGGCGCCGGCATGGGCGGTCTCACTGCTGCCCTGGCCCTGCAGCAGGCCGGACACCGGGTCCGCCTGTTCGAGCGGGCGCAGGATCTCGCCCCCATCGGTGCGGCCATCTCCATCTGGCCCAACGGCGTCAAGGTACTCGAACACCTGGGGCTCGGGTCCGCCATCGCCGCGGTCAGCGGTGACATGCAGACCATGAGCTACCGGGACCAGGAGGGACGGTTGCTTACCCGGTTCAGCCTGCTGCCCCTTTATGCGGCCGTGGGCCGGCCAGCACGTCCCATCGCCCGGGCCCACCTGCAGCGACTGCTGCTGGAAGCCGTGGGCGCCGAGCGGGTGACCCTGGGTGTCGGTTGCGACGGCTTCGAACAGGATGCGACCGGGGTGACCGTGCTCCTCGGCGACGGTCGTCGCGAACGGGCCGATCTGCTGATCGCCGCCGATGGCACCCACTCGCGCCTTAGGGAGCTGGTGGTGGGCCAGGCCATCACCCGTGAGTATTGCGGCTACGTGAACTGGAACGGGCGGGTAGGGATCGCGCCGGAGCTGGCCGAGGCCCACGACTGGGCGCAATTCGTCGGGGCGCACCAGCGGGTTTCCCTGATGCCCATGGGCGGCGATGAGTTCTATTTCTTCTTCGACGTGCCCCTGCCCAAGGGTACGCCCAACGACCGCGGCCGCTACCGCGCGGAGCTGGCCGAGCACTTCGCCGGCTGGGCGCCGCCGGTGCAGCGCCTCATCGAACGACTGGATCCGCAGGGCGTGGCCCGCGTGGAGATCCACGATACCCGGCCGTTGCCGACCCTGGTGCAGGGCCGGGTGGCGCTGCTGGGCGATTCCGCCCATGCCATGGCCCCGGACCTGGGGCAGGGCGGTTGCCAGGCCATGGAGGATGCCTGGGTGCTGGCGCGCTGCCTGGACGCCGAGACCGATCCGCGCGCGGCCCTGCAGGCCTACGAGCAGGCCCGGCTGGAACGGGTTGCCGGCATCGTCGAGCGGGCGCGCAAGCGTTGCGAGATCACCCATGGCCACGATCCTCTGGCTACTCAGGCCTGGTACGCCGAGCTGGCCCGGGAAACCGGCGAGACGGTGATCGCCGGCCTGCGCAAGACCGCCGAGGGTGGTCCGCTGTGAAATAGCCCTGGCCCGCCGGGACGAATGGCAGTGCCGGGGGTCGAAAAGCCCACGTCCTCGTCGGAGAGTTAGCCCATGCGCCTGCGTCTCGCCCTGACCCTTGCCAGCCTTGCCATCACCCCGCTGGCCTTTGCCGCCGACGGCGGCTGTCCCTATCCGCAGACGGTGAAATTCGCCGGCCCCAACTGGGAGAGCGGCATGTTCACCACCGAGGTGCTGCGCCTGCTGGTGGAGAAGGGCTATGGCTGCCAGACCGACAGCGTGCCGGGCAATACCGTGACCCTGGAAAACGCCCTGGCGCAAAATGACATCCAGGTCACCGGCGAGCAGTGGGCCGGGCGCAGTCCGGCCTGGCGCGCGGCGGAAAAGGCCGGCAAGGTCTTCGCCGTGGGCGAGACGGTGAAGGGCGCCACCGAGGGCTGGTGGGTACCGGAATACCTGGTCAAGGGCGACCCGGCGCGTGGCATCCAGGCCAAGGCGCCGGACCTGAAGAGCGTCGCCGATCTGCCGCGCTACAAGGAGCTGTTCCGCGATCCGGAAGAGCCTGGCAAGGGGCGTTTCCTCAACTGCCCCACCGGTTGGACCTGCGAGATCGTCAACAGCCAGAAGCTCAAGGCCTACAAGCTGACCGACAGCTACACCAACTTCCGCACCGGCACCGGCCCCGCACTGGACGCGGCCATTGCCACCGCCATGCGCCGTGGCGAGCCGGTGCTCTTCTACTATTGGTCACCGACCCCGCTGATGGGCCGCTACAAGCTGGTCCAGCTGGAAGAACCGCCGTTCAGCCAGAAGGCCTGGGATACCCTGTCGGATCCGAAGAATCCCGATCCGTTGCCGTCACGCTCGCTGCCGGCCAAGATCACCATCGGCGTCTCCCGCGACCTGCACGACAAGGCGCCGGCCCTGGTGGCGCTGTTCGAGAAGGTCGAATTCCCCCTCGACCAGTTCAACGGCATCCTCGCCGGCATGGCCGAGAAACGCGAAGACGCCCAGGTCGTGGCCAAGCGTTTCCTCAAGGAGCATCCGGAGGTCTGGACGTCCTGGCTGCCGGCGGAAAACGCCGAGCGGGTAAAGGCGGCGCTTTAGGCACGGTGATTAGGGGATAATGGCGGTTTTCCGTGCTGGAGCCGCCCATGACCGTCGCCGCCCTCACCATGTACGTCGAGCCTGCCGAGGTGCGCGACGCCTATCGCCAGTTGGCCGAGGCCGTGGCGCTGCGCCTGGGCCAGCCGCTCGACCCGGCGCCCGAGGACCTGCCGGCGCTCTGGACGCATCCCAAGCTGCTGCTGGCCCAGACCTGCGGCTATCCCTGGGCGACCCGTCTGCGCGGCCAGGTGCGCCTGGTCGCGGCGCCGCGTTATCGCTTCGAGGGTTGCCAGGCGGCCGAGCACTGCGCCTTCATCCTGGTGCCCGAGACGCTGGAGGCGACCAGCCTGGCCGATCTGCGCGGCAAGCGTGTCGCGCTCAACGGCCTGGATTCCAATACCGGCATGAATCTGCTGCGCCACGCCGTGGCGCCCCTGGCCGAGCGCGCCCGTTTCTTCGGCGAGATGATCGTCAGCGAGAGCCACGCCAACAGCCTGGCGCTGTTGCAGCAAGGGCACGCCGATGTGGCCGCGGTGGATGCCGTGACCTATGGCTATCTGCAACGCGCCGAGCCCGCGCGGGTCGCTGGTCTGCGCCTGCTGCAACGCACGCGCACCAGTCCGACGCTGCCCTTCGTCACCGCCGCCAGTCGTTCGGACGCGGAAGTGGAAGCGTTGCGCACGGCCCTTAACGACAGCCTGAGCGCGGACCCCGCGCTGGCCGAAGTGCTCGCCCTCGACGGTGTGACGCCGGTAGACGAGGCAACCTATCTGCCCCTGCTGGACTGGCGCCGCGAAGCGGTGGAGCAGGGCTATCCGGTGATTGCCTAAGGTGGGTTGAGACGGCTCCATTGTCGAAGCCAGACACGAGGTTCAATCCGGTGGCGTTGGGCTTCGCTGCGCTCAACCCAACCTACGGTGTATCTCATCAGCGGACCTCGCGTAGGTGGGTTGAGACGGCTCCATTGTCGAAGCCCGACATGAGCCGCCCGACCTGCCCGTCGCGCTGGCAACAGGCTTTGCCACTGCGCCGGGCTATAGCGGCGTCGATCAAGGCACGCGTGGCGTCGATGCTGGGTATCCCATTCCCGCGGCGCCCGCGCGCCTCATAAGCGCGGTGCCAGGGCCGCCGGCTGAACCCTGAGCCCGCGGCGCTGACCAAGCTAGGATCGCCAGCGGAGCGGCTCTGCCGCCCTGGCCCTCCCAGTGCAGACGGAGCCACCCATGCCCACAGCCTTTCCCCGCCGTTCCCTCCTGGCCGCCGGCCTTTCCTTCGGCCTGCTTGTCGCCGGTACCGCCCAGGCCGATAACTGGTGCGCCAGCAAACCGGTGAAGTTCGCCGGGGTGAATTGGGAAAGCGGCATGCTGCTCACCGAACTGATGGGCTTCGTCCTGCAGCACGGCTACGACTGCACCATCGACAGCATCCCCGGCAACTCCATCACCCTGGAACAGGCCCTGGGCAACAACGACATCCAGGTGTTCGCCGAGGAGTGGATCGGCCGCAGCGAGGCCTGGAACAAGGCCGCCGCCGCTGGCAAGGTGGTCGGCGTGGGCGCTCCTATAGAAGGCGCCACCGAAGGCTGGTACGTGCCACGCTATCTGGTGGAAGGCGAGGGCGCCAAGGCCCCCAACCTGAAGAGCATTGCCGACCTGGGCCAGTACGCCGAGCTGTTCCGTGATCCGGAAGAGCCGGGCAAGGGCCGCTTCTACAATTGCCCGGCCGGCTGGACCTGCGAACTGGAAAACACCCAGATGCTGCAGAGCTACGGCCTGAGCGAC
The DNA here is from genome assembly GCF_029959585.1 of Pseudomonas sp. PS02302. NCBI lineage: Bacteria > Pseudomonadati > Pseudomonadota > Gammaproteobacteria > Pseudomonadales > Pseudomonadaceae > Pseudomonas > Pseudomonas sp. PS02302. The sequence continues at coordinate 15,456 of NZ_JASCON010000052.1, read as the reverse complement.
AAATACACCAACTTCCGCCCGGGTACCGGGCCGGCGCTGGATGCGGCCATCGTCTCGGCCACCAAGCGCAAGCAGCCGATCCTGACCTACTACTGGTCGCCGACGCCGCTGCTGGGCCGAGTCGACATGGTGCAGCTCAAGCCCCGTGACGGCGAAGAGAAGCGCATCCAGGTGCAGGCGGGGCTGTCCAAGCCTTTCCACGACGATGCTCCCGAGCTGGTGGCCGTGCTGAGTCGGGTCAACGTGCCCATCGAACTACTCAACCGCACCCTGGCCGAGCAGGCCGAAGCCAAGCAGGACGCCCCCACCGCCGCCAAGGCGCTGCTCAAGGCCCATCCCGAACTGTGGCAGGCCTGGGTGACCGACGCGGCGGCCCGCAGCAAGATCCAGGCGGCGCTCTAGGATGTTTCCCGAAGGCCTGACCTTTTCCTTCGCCGACGCCGTCAATCGCGGTGTCGACTGGCTGGTGACGCGCTACGGCGACGTTTTCCGGACCGTCTCCGACACCCTGCTGCAGGCCATCGTCTGGCTTGAAGGCCTGTTGCGCGGCACCCCCTGGTGGGCGCTGCTGCTGATCGTCGCGGCCCTGGCCGCCCATGCCACCCGCCGGGTCCTGCCGACCCTGCTGATCACCGGCCTGCTGTTCCTGGTCGGCGCCCTGGGGCTGTGGGACAAGCTGATGCAGACCCTGGCCTTGGTGCTGGTGGCCACCGCCATCGCGGTCATCATCGGCGTGCCCCTGGGTATTCTCTGCGCCCGCAGCGCCCGGCTGCGCCTGGTGCTGATGCCACTGCTGGACATCATGCAGACCATGCCCAGCTTCGTGTACCTGATTCCGGTGCTGATGCTGTTCGGCCTGGGCAAGGTGCCGGCGATCTTCGCCACCGTGATCTATGCCGCGCCACCGCTGATCCGCCTCACCGACCTGGGTATCCGCCAGGTCGATCGCGAGGTCATGGAAGCGGTCAACGCCTTTGGCGCCAGCCGCTGGCAGCAGCTGTTCGGCGTGCAGTTGCCGCTGGCCCTGCCAAGCATCATGGCCGGCATCAACCAGACCACCATGATGGCGCTGTCCATGGTGGTGATCGCCTCCATGATCGGCGCTCGCGGCCTCGGTGAAGAGGTGCTGGTGGGCATCCAGACCCTGGACGTGGGCAAGGGCCTGCAGGCGGGGCTGGCCATCGTCATCCTCGCCGTGGTCATCGACCGCATCACCCAGGCCTATGGCCGCCAGCGCCACGAGGTGGAGCGATGAAGATCGTCGTCGAGCGAGTCTCCAAGATCTTCGGCAAGCGCGAACAGGCAGCGTTGGCCCTGCTTCGCGAGGGCCACGACAAGGCCGACATCCTGGCCTGCACAGGTTGCGTGGTGGGCGTGGACGACCTGTCCCTGGAAATCGCCGAAGGCGAGATCTTCGTCATCATGGGCCTTTCCGGCTCCGGCAAGTCGACCCTGGTGCGCCACTTCAACCGGCTGATCGATCCGAGCAGCGGGCGCATTCTCATCGATGGCCAGGACATCCTCCAGCTGCCGCTGCCGGCGCTGCGCGAATTGCGCCGCCAGCGCATCAGCATGGTGTTCCAGAGTTTCGGCCTGCTGCCCCATCGGCGGGTGCTGGATAATGTCGCCTACGGCCTCAAGGTGCGGGGCGAGCCCAAGGCGGTCTGCCGCGAACGGGCGCTGCACTGGCTGGAGGTGGTGGGCCTTGCCGGCTACGAGCGCAAGTGGCCGCACCAGCTCTCCGGCGGCATGCGCCAGCGGGTCGGCCTGGCCCGCGCCCTGGCGGCGGATACCGAGATCATCCTGATGGACGAGGCCTTTTCCGCGCTCGATCCGCTGATCCGCGCCGAGATGCAGGAGCAACTGCTGGAGCTGCAACAGCGCCTGCACAAGACCATCGTCTTCATCACCCATGACCTGGACGAGGCACTGCGCCTGGGTAATCGCATCGCCATCCTGCGCGACGGTCGGCTGGTGCAGGTGGGCACCCCGGCGGACATCCTCGGCCAGCCGGCCGACGACTATGTGGCGCGCTTCGTCCAGCGGCGTACCGCTGCGACAGTTTGAAACAATTGCGGCAGACGCCTTCACGAGCATTTCACAGGCGCGAGGCTCTGATGGTGAGACCTGCGGCCTGACCCTGTCAGGCCTTTCTCTTCCCACTGGAACCGCGCCGCAATGGACTATCTGCTACAACTCGCCGCCGACCCGACCGTCTGGGCTGCCCTGGCCACCCTGATCGTGATGGAGGTGGTGCTCGGCATCGACAACCTCATCTTCATCTCCATCCTGACCAACAAGCTGCCCGCTCACCAGCAGCAGAAGGGCCGTCGCATCGGCATCAGCCTGGCGCTGGTCCTGCGCCTGGGTCTGCTCGGCACCGTGGCCTGGATCGTCCAGCTCACCGAACCCATCATCGAGGTGTTCGGCAAGAGCTTTTCCTGGAAGGACCTGATCCTCATCGCCGGTGGCCTGTTCCTGCTGTGGAAGGCGACCAAGGAGATCCACCACAACGTCGATCCCGAGCCCGACAGCGCCCTGACCAAGGGCGGCGAGACGGCGACCCTGGCGTTTGGCTCGGCCATCGTGCAGATCCTGTTGCTGGACCTGGTGTTCTCGGTGGACAGCATCATCACCGCCGTCGGCATGACTGAGCACCTGCCGGTAATGGTGATCGCGGTGGTGGTGGCGGTGACCGTCATGTTGCTGGCGGCCGACCCCCTGGCCAAGTTCATCGACCGCAACCCGACCGTCGTGATGCTGGCGCTGGGATTCCTGATCATGATCGGCATGACCCTGATCGCCGAAGGCTTCGGCGCCCATGTGCCCAAGGGCTACATCTACGCGGCCATGGCCTTCTCGGCGCTGATCGAGGGCTTGAACATGCTGTCGCGGCGGGCCAGGCGTCGCCAGCAGGCTGCCGGCAAGTGAGGGCAGGCGTGTCGGAAAAGGCCTTGTTACATTCCGGCACGCCTATTGCTAATAATAACTGGAAAGTCTAGGCACTATCGGCCGACACCTTTGTCATAGCAGCGTCACACGTGAGGTTTACAACTGAAGTCATGAACATACAAGCCCAAGCCCAGAACGCCATGCATGCCCTCAGCGCCGCTTTCGCGCCGATGAGCTGCGTCATCGACGCCCCCAGCAAGCGGGGTTTTTCCTTCATCGTCGTCAACGAGCATGGCGTGGCCAAGCACACCCGCCGGATCTACCGCGACGAATACAGTACCCCGAGCCGCCTGCAGGCCATCATCGACAGTACCCGTCTGGCCATCGCCGGCTGAGATTCAGCCGGCTTCCGCTTTACCCCTCCTGCTTCACCTTCTGCGCCCCACCCGAGCTACGGGTGTACCGGCGGCAAATACGCCAACGTTCCCCCCAACAGCCACAGCAGCACCAGCACCAAGGGTGCATGGACCAGCAGCTGCACGAAGGAAAAGCCGACCAGGTCGCGCGCCTTCAGCCCCAGCACGCCCAGTAGCGGCAGCATGTAGAAGGGATTGATCAGATTCGGCAGTGCCTCGGCGGCGTTGTAGATCTGCACGGCCCAACCCAGGTGATATTGCAGGTCGTTGGCCACCTGCATCACATAGGGCGCCTCGATGATCCACTTGCCCCCGCCCGAGGGGATGAAGAACCCCAGCAGCGCCGAGTAGACGCCCATCAACAGGGCGTAGGTGTCATGGGTGGCGATCTGGGTGAAGAATGCCGCGATATGGTGCGCCAGGGTCTGGCCATCGGCGCCATTGACCTTGGTCAGGATCGCGGCGATCGAGCCGTACAGCGGAAACTGGATCAGCACCCCGGTGGTGGCCGGCACGGCGCGGGCCACGGCGTCGAGGAAGTGCCGCGGCCGCCAGTGCAGCAAGGCCCCCACGCTGATGAACAGCAGGTTGTAGGTGTTCAGCCCGGAGATGGCCTCGATGGCCGGCTTGCTGGCGAATTCCTGTACCAGCCAGCCGGCGGCCAGCAAGACCAGCAGCACGATCAGGATTGGACTGTATTCGAGCCATTCGCCCGGACGGGTCGGCCTATCTGCGGCCTTGGGCGCCGGGGTGACGTCGACGCCGCAGGCGCGGGCATCGCGCGCGCTGTCCGGTCCTGGCGCGGTGACATAGGCGATCACCGCCGAGACCACCAGCAACACCAGCAGCAGGGTGCCGGATTGCCAGAGGAACAGTGTCTGGCTGAAGGGAATCACCCCGGTGATGGCCAGGATCGACGGCGGCAGGCTGGCCGGATTGGCCTGCAGCTGGGCCGCCGACGACGACAGGCCCAACGCCCAGACCGCGCCCAGGCCCAGGTAGGCCGCGGCGCCAGCGGCGCGATAGTCCATCTTGAGTTCTTCGCGGCGGGCCAGGGCACGCACCAGCAGGCCGCCGAACACCAGGCTCAGGCCCCAGTTGAGCAGGGAGGCGAGCATGGCCACCAGGGCGACCCAGCACACCGCGCCGCGGCCGGTCCGGGGCACCCGCGCCAGGCGCTCGATCAGGCGCCCGGCCGGACCGGAACTGGCCACCACATAGCCGCCGATGACCACGAAGGCCATCTGCATGGTGAAGGGAATCAGACTCCAGAAACCGTCGCCAAAGGCCTTGGCGGTCTTGGCCGCGGGGGCGCCCATGGCGAGGGCGGCCAGGGCCACGACGGCCACGGCGAGCACGGCGAACACCCAGGAATCGGGAAACCAGCGCTCGGCCCAATTGGAACAGGCCAGGGCGAACCGCGCGCTGCGCGAATCACGGGAAGGGGTTGAGCTCATGATGGATCCTTTTGTTGTTGTTTTTTAGGGGAACAGCGGCAGTAGCGTGGAAAACGGCGCAGCCTTTTCCACGCGTTGGGGCCATATCGCGGCCATGGCGGTCCGCCGATGCGGCCGCTCCTACAGGTTCAGGTGTTTTTGTAGGAGCGGCCCATGGCCGCGATCAACGCACTACCGCCGCTCCACCGCCAGGGCCACACCCTGACCACCCCCGATGCACAGGGTCGCCAAGCCTCGCCGTCCGTCACGGCGGCGCAATTCGTGGAGCAGGGTCACCAGCACCCGGCACCCCGAGGCGCCGATGGGGTGGCCCAGGGCGATGGCGCCGCCGTTGACGTTGACCTTCTCGTCATCCCAACCCAGCTCCTGAGCCACGGCCAGGGCCTGGGCGGCGAAGGCTTCGTTGGCCTCGATCAGGTCCAGATCGGCCAATTGCCAGCCGGCCTTTTCCAGGGTCTTGCGGGTGGCCGAGACCGGGCCGATGCCCATGATCGCCGGGTCTACCCCGGCGCTGGCATAGGCGGCGACATGCGCCAGCGGTGTCAGACCCAGGGCGGCCGCCCTGGCCGCGCTCATCACCAGCACCGCGGCAGCGCCGTCGTTGAGGCTGGAGGCGTTGCCGGCGGTGACGCTGCCGTCCTTGGCGAAGGCCGGACGCAGGCGCGCCAGCCCTTCGGCGGTGGTGTCGGCGCGGATGCCTTCGTCGGTGGCGAACAGCAGCGGCTCGCCCTTGCGCTGGGGAATGGCCACCGGGGTGATCTCCTCGCGGAAGCGGCCGGATTCCACCGCTGCCGCGGCGCGCTGCTGGGAACGCGCGGCAAAGGCGTCCTGGGCCTCGCGGCTGAGCTGGTACTTCTGCACCAGGTTCTCCGCGGTCTGGCCCATGTGGTAGTCGTTGAAGGCATCCCACAGCCCATCGCTGAGCATGGAGTCGACCAGCTCGGCATGGCCCAGCCGCAGGCCGGTGCGCACCTTGGGCAGCACATAGGGCGCCAGGCTCATGTTCTCCATGCCGCCGGCGATGACGATCTCGGCGTCGCCGCAACGGATGGCCTGGACCGCCAGCTGCACCGCCTTGAGGCCGGAGCCGCAGACCTTGTTCAGGGTCAGGGCCGGCACTTCGTGGGGCAGGCCGGCCTTGACCGCCGCCTGACGCGCCGGATTCTGGCCGGCGCCGGCGGTGAGCACCTGGCCGAGGATGACTTCATCCACCGCAGCCGGGGCCACGCCGGTCTGCTCCAGCAGGGCGCGGATGACGGTGGCGCCGAGCTCCACGGCGGGCACATTGGCCAGGGAGCCCTGGAAACTGCCGACCGCGGTGCGGGTGGCAGCGACGATGACGACGTCTTGCATGGCTGGGATCTCCTCAGGCCTGGATGGGGGCGCCGGTGGCGGCGCGCAGTTCATCGAGGCTGACACCTTCGGCCAGCTCCACCAGCCGGAGACCGCCCTCGGTCACCTCCAGCACGGCCAGGTCGGTGATGATCAGGTCGACCACGCCGACCCCGGTCAGCGGCAGGTCGCAGGCCGGCAGGATCTTGTGGGCGCCCTTGGCGGTATGCTCCATCAGCACCACCACGCGCTGCACCCCAGCCACCAGGTCCATGGCGCCGCCCATGCCCTTGACCATCTTGCCGGGGATCATCCAGTTGGCCAGGTCGCCCTGGGCCGACACCTGCATGGCGCCGAGGATGGCCAGGTTGACGTGGCCGCCGCGGATCATGCCGAAGCTGGCGGCGCTGTCGAAATAGCTGCTGCCAGGCAGGGCGGTGACGGTCTGCTTGCCGGCGTTGATCAGGTCCGGGTCGACCGTCTCGGCGGTGGGGAAGGGGCCGATGCCGAGCAGGCCGTTCTCCGACTGCAGCCAGACGTCCATGCCGGCGGGGATGTAGTTGGCGACGAGGGTCGGCAAGCCGATGCCGAGGTTGACGTAGAAGCCGTCCTGCAGCTCCCGGGCGGCGCGTTGCGCCATCTGTTCGCGGGTCCAGGCCATCTTACTTCTCCTCGCTCAGGGTGCGTTTCTCGATGCGTTTCTCGGGATTGGCGTTGACCACCAGGCGCTGCACGAAGATGCCGGGCAGGTGGATCTGGTCGGGGTCCAGCTCGCCGACTTCCACCAGCTCTTCCACCTCGGCGACGCAGACGCGACCGGCCATGGCGCACAGCGGATTGAAGTTGCGCGCGGTCTTGTTGAATACCAGGTTGCCGGCCTTGTCGGCACGCAGCGCCTTGACCAGCGCCACGTCGGCGGTCAGCGCCAGTTCCATGACATGGGGCTGGCCGTTGAAGTCGCGCACCTCCTTCCCCTCGGCCACCAGGGTGCCGTAGCCGGTCCGGGTGTAGAACGCCGGAATGCCCGCGCCGCCGGCACGCAGCTTCTCGGCCAGGGTGCCCTGGGGAGTGAATTCCAGCTCCAGTTCGCCGGCCAGATACTGGCGCTCGAACTCCTTGTTCTCGCCCACGTAGGAGGAAATCATCTTGCGGATCTGCCGGGTCTCCAGCAGCTGGCCGAGGCCGAAGCCGTCCACCCCGGCGTTGTTGCTGATGGCGGTCAGTTCGCGGGCGCCGGTGTCGCGCAGGGCGGCGATCAGCGCCTCGGGAATGCCGCAGAGGCCGAAGCCGCCCACGGCCAGGGTGATGCCGTCGCCGACCAGCCCATCGAGGGCGGCCGCGGCGTTGGGATAGAGCTTGTTCATGACGGAGATCCTCTTGTCGTTATTGAGCGGTCCAGCCGCCGTCCATGGTCCAGGCGGCGCCGCGCACCTGGGCGGCGGCGTCGCTGCACAGGAACAGCGCCAGCTCGCCCAGCTGGTCGGTGGTGACGAAATCCTGCGACGGCTGCTTTTCGCTGAGCAGGTCGCGACGCGCCTGATCCGGATCGCTGCCACGGCTGTCCAGTTGCTGCTGGATCAGCGGAGTGAGCACGAAACCTGGGCACAGTGCGTTGCAGGTGATGCCGGTGCGGGCGGTTTCCAGGGCGGTGACCTTGGTCAGACCCACCACGCCGTGCTTGGCGGCCACATAGGCGGCCTTGCCGGTGGAGGCCACCAGGCCATGCACCGAAGAGATGTTGACGATGCGGCCCCAGTTGCCTTCGCGCATGCCCGGCAGCGCCAGGCGGGTGGTGTGGAAGACGGCCGAGAGATTGAGGGCGATCACCGCGTCCCAGCGCTCCACCGGGAAGTCTTCCACCGGCGCCACGTGCTGGATGCCGGCGTTGTTGACCAGGATGTCCACGCCGCCAAAGTCGCGCTTGGCGTAGGCGAAGAGGTCTTCGATCTCTTCCGGCCTGGACAGGTCGGCGCCGTGGAAGCCACTCCGGGCGGCGAGACTGGCCTGGGCCGCAGCGGGATCGCCGAAGCCGTTGAGGATGAGGGTGGCGCCGGCGGCGGCCAGGCGCTGGGCGATACCCAGACCGATGCCGCTGGTGGAGCCGGTGACCAGGGCGGTCTTGCCGGTGAGGTCCATGGTGGTCTCCTTAGACGAGGCCGGTCAGGTAGTAGAGGGCGATGACGAAGAACACCGCCACGGTCTTGATCAGGGTGATCTTGAACACGCCACCATAGGCTTCGCGGTGGGTCAGGCCGGTCACCGCCAGCAGGGTGATCACCGCGCCGTTGTGCGGCAGAGTGTCCATGCCGCCACTGGCCATGGCCGCCACCCGGTGCAGGACTTCCAGGGGAATGCCCGCGCCATTGGCGGCGGCGATGAAGGTGTCGCTCATGGCCGCCAGGGCGATGCTCATGCCGCCCGAGGCGGAACCGGTGATGCCGGCCAGCAGGGTCACGCTCACCGCCTCGTTGATCAGCGGATCGGGGATGGCCTTGAGGCCCTGGGCGAACAGCACGAAGCCGGGCAGGGCGGCGATCACCGCGCCGAAGCCGTATTCCGACGCCGTGTTCATCCCGGCCAGCAGGGCCCCGGAGACGGCGGTCTTGCTGCCTTCCGCCAGCCGGCCGCGGATGGCGCCGAAGCCGGTCGCCAGCACCAGCAGGATGCCCGCCAGCAGCGCGCCTTCCACCGCCCAGATACCGGTCAGCTTGGCCACCTCCTGGGTCACCGGCGTGGCCATGCCGGGCAGGGCCAGGTTATGGGTGGCGCCATACCAGTCAGGAATCCAGCGGGTCAGCAGCAGGTTGAGCACGCCCACCAGCACCAGCGGCGCCAGGGCCAGCCAGGGATTGGGCAGCGGCAGGTCGGCGGCGGTCTCGGGTTCGTTGCGCAGCGGCACGCTGGCATAGCCCTCGCCACTGTTGCGGGCCTTGCGGCGGGCGCTGCCGAGGTAGGTCAGGCCCACGGCGATGACGAACAGCGAACCGGCCAGGCCCAGCCAGGGCGCGGCCCAGGCGGTGGTCTGGAAGAAGCTGGTGGGGATGATGTTCTGGATCTGCGGCGTGCCGGGCAGGGCATCCATGGTGAAGGAGAAGGCGCCCAGGGCGATGGTCGCCGGGATCAGCCGCTTGGGGATGTCGCTCTGGCGAAACATCTCCGCTGCGAAGGGATAGACGGCGAAGACCACCACGAACAGCGAGACACCGCCATAGGTGAGCAGGGCGCAGACCGCGACGATCACCGGGATGGCTCGTTCGCGCCCGAGCAGGTGGATGGCCGCGGCGACGATGGCACGGGAAAAGCCCGACAGCTCGATCAGCTTGCCGAACAGGGCGCCCAGCATGAACACCGGGAAATAGAGTTTGAGGAAGCCCACCATCTTGTCCATGAACACCCCGGTGAAGGCGGGCGCCACGGCGGACGGATCGGTGAGCAGCACGGCGCCGAGGGCGGCGAGGGGCGCGAAGAGGATGACACTGAAACCCCGGTAGGCGGCAAACATCAGCAGCGCCAGGGCGGCGAGTGCAATCAGGACACTCATGGCTTCTCCTAGAGCTTCGCCTGGGGCGAAGCGGTTCTTGTTGTTATAAGGGCGATGCAGGGATCGCCCGAATGCCGCAGCCAGAACCGTGCCAGCTTTATAAGCTATTGTTTTTTATCAAATTTTATTTCGATCTTTACCTGTCACCGATAAATTGTCTCAAAATCTGGACCCTGTAGGTTGGGTTGAGCGAAGCGAAGCCCAAGGTCAGCCAAGGGTCGGCAATGTCGGGCTTAGACGCTAAAGCCGTCGCAACACAGCCTGCAGCGTGATTCTGTAGGAGCGGCCCATGGCCGCGATGGACGATCTATCGCGGCCATGGACAGTTCCTACAGACTGCGTCTCTATATTTGGATATGTCTCATGTTTGAGACATCAGCCCCAGGGCTACCAGCTTCTTGTACAGCGTTGACCGCCCCAGGCCCAGGCGGCGCGCGGCTTCGTCCACCTTGCCACCGCAGGCGGCCAGGGCGCCTTGCAGCAGTTCGCGATCGAAGCGCTGGCGGGCTTCGGCGTAGGTTTCGCCGGTCCGGTAACTGACTGACTCGCCGGTCGTCGAGGGGGCGGGGGCGATGCCCAGGGCCGCCGTCAGCGCCGCGGCATCCAGCTGGCTGTCGTCACCCAGCAGCACGGCGCGTTCCAGCACGTTGCGCAACTCGCGCACGTTGCCGGGCCAGGGTTGGCGCTGCAGCAGCGCCAGGCCGTCGGCGGTGAATTCGGGCATTGGCTGTCCGTTCAGCTTGCGCAGGTCAGCGAGGATGGCCTCGGCCAGCACCTCCAGGTCGTCGAGGCGTTCTCGCAGCGGTGGAATGCGGATCGGCAGGACATTGAGCCGGTAATAGAGATCGGCGCGAAAGCGCCCCTCGGCCACGGCGACGTCCAGGTCACGCGAGGTGGCGGCGATCATGCGCACGTCACAGGCCAGCACCTCGTTGGAGCCCAGCGGCTCGTACTCCTTTTCCTGCAGCACCCGCAGCAGCTTGGCCTGCAAAGCCAGGGGCATGTCGCCGATCTCGTCGAGAAACAGGGTGCCGCCCTGGGCGATCTGCAGCTTGCCCGGGCGGGCCCGTCGCTCGGCGCCGGTGAAGGCGCCGGGCGCGGTACCGAAGAATTCCGCTTCCAGCAGGCTTTCCGGGATGGCCGCGGCATTGATGCTGACGAAGGGCCGCCCGGCGCGTGGCGAGGCGCCGTGGATGGCGTGGGCCAGCAACTCCTTGCCGGTGCCGGTCTCGCCCAGCAGCAGCACCGCGGCCGCGCTGGCAGCGGCGCGCCGGGCGCGACGCTTGACCTCCAGGCTGGCCGGTCCGCTGCCGACGAAGTGGCCGAAGCCATACTTGGCGGTGCGTGCATGCTGCAGCGAGCGCCGGGTGGTGGCCAGCTCTTCCTGGATGCGCAGGTAGCGGGTCACCAGCGGCGCCAGTTGCTGCAGCTGGTCGAACAGGGCGAAGCCGATGGCGCCGATCAACTCGCCCTCGTCGGTATGGATCGGCAGGCGCATCACCACCAGCGGTCCGTTGCGGGTCTCCAGCATGTCCAGCAGGATCGGCTGGCCATTGCGCGCCACCTCGCGCAGCAGGCTGTGGGGAATGATCTGTTCCACCGGCTGACCGATGGCGGCGGCGGCATCCGGCAGGCCGAAGTGCTGGGCGTATCTCTGGTTGATCCAGACGATGCGCGCCTCGCGGTCGACGATCACCGTGCCATTGCTGGTCTGCTCGATGATCTCGAACAGCGAGCGGATCGCCCGCTGACGGATCTCGGCGTAGTCTTCCAGGTCCGGCAGACCGGGCGAGGGGCGACTCATGGCTTCAGCGCATGGCGCAGCTGGTGCAGCCGGCGCTGGACGATACGCTCGCGCCGCGCCGCGTCCCACTCGTGAAAGCCCGCACCACTGCGCAGGCCGGTGCGGCCGGCCGCCACCTGGTCTTCCAGCAGCTGCAGCGGCGCCTCGTCCCGCGCCAGGGTCGGCCAGAGGTGGCTGGCAATGTCGCGAAAGGTGTCCAGGCCGCCCATGTCCGCCGCCTCCAGCGGACCGACCATGGCATAGCGCCGGCCCAGAGAGGCGCGCATCACCCGGTCCACCGTCTCGGCATCGGCCGCGCCGCTCTGCACGATGTGCAGGGCCTCGCGCAGCAGGGCGAATTGCAGGCGATTGCCGACGAAGCCGGGAATGGCACGCTGCAAGACCACGGCCTCCAGTTCGGCGGCCTCCAGCAGCTGGCGTACGGATTCCAGATGGGCGGGCAGGGTGGCCGTACCAGGCACCAGCTCGACCAGGGGAATGAAGTGCGGCGGATTCCAGAAGTGGGCGATCAGCAGGCGCTCGGGATGGTGCAGGTGCGCGGCCAGCTCGTCCGGCGGCAGGCCGCTGGTATTGCTGGCGATCAGGGCATCGGGGCGCAGCACGGCTTCAAGCTGGGCATAGAGCCGGTGCTTGAGCTCCAGGCGCTCGGGCACGGCTTCGAACAGCAGGTCGCAATCGGCGAGATCGGCCAGGTCGGTGGTGGTGGTCAGGCGGGCGATCACCGCCTCGGTGTCCACCGCGATGTCGGCTTCTTCCAGCTCGGCGAGCAGGGTGCGCGCGGTGGCGGCTACTTCGGCGAGGCGGACGGGGTCGACGTCCTGCAGCCGCACGGCATGGCCGTGGCGCGCCAGATGCACGGCGATGCCGATGCCCATGAGACCGGAACCCAGGACGGCGAGGCGTGGCGTGGTCATGATCTTTTCCTTGTGAGACGGCCGCGGCAACCGTCTCACACTTGACTGCCCCCGGCCAAGGCACGGAGCGCCGCCTTGCACCAAAGGCGGGCCCCGGTAATGGATTCGTTGCGAGCCGCTGGGCTCTGCCACGCCCCTTGGCAGGGGCTGGCATGGGCACTGCTACAGGACAGGCACGTCCATCTCGAGGAGTCCCTTATGAGCAACGCCGGCAACGACTATCCCCTGAGCGAAGTGCCGCCCCACGCCCGCAAGGGTCTGGCCTCCCTGGCCATGGTGCTGCTGGGCTTCACCTTCTTCACCGCCACCATGTTCGCCGGTGGCAAGCTGGGGGTGGCCTTCGGTTTCGCCGACCTGCTGCTGGTGATCGCCCTTGGCAATCTGCTGCTGGGTCTCTATGCCGCCGCCCTCGGTCATATCGCCTGCCGCAGCGGCCTCAACTCGGTGCTGATGGGGCGCTTCGCCTTCGGCGAACGCGGCAGCAAGCTGTGCGACCTCATCCTCGGCTTCACCCAGATCGGCTGGTACGCCTGGGGTACGGCCACCGCCGCCGTGGTGCTGGGCAAGTACTTCGGCCTGGAGCAGGGTGCGGTGCTGGCGCTGATGGCGGTGTTCGGCCTGGGCTTCTGCGCCACCGCCTACATCGGCTATCGGGGCCTGGAGATCCTCTCCTGGATCGCCGTGCCGGCCATGGCGCTGCTGCTGATCCTGTCCATGAGCGTGACCACCGCCAAGGCCGGCGGCCTGGCCGGCCTGCTGGCGATCCAGCCCAGCAGCAGTCTGGACCTGTCCACCGCCATCACCCTGGTGTTCGGCACCTTCGTCAGCGGCGCCACCCAGGCCACCAACTGGACGCGCTTCGCCCGCTCCACCCGGGTTGCGGTACTGGCCAGCCTGATCGGCTTCTTCCTCGGCAACGGTCTGATGGTGCTGATCGGCGCCTATGGCGCCATCGTCTACCAGCAACCGGACGTGGTCGAGGTGCTGATGCTGCAGGGCTTCGCCACCGCCGCCCTGGCCATGCTGCTGCTCAACATCTGGAGCACCCAGGACAACACCATCTACAACTTCGCCGTGGCCGGCTGCAACCTGGTGCGCACCAGCCGCCGCAAGACGGTGACCCTGGCCGGCGCCCTGATCGGCACCGCCCTGGCGCTGCTGGGCATGTACGACCTGCTGGTGCCCTATCTGGTCCTGCTCGGCACGGTAATCCCACCCATCGGCGGGGTGATCGTCGCCGACTTCTGGCTGCGCCACCGCGGCCGCTATCCGCTGCTCGCCGAGGCCCGCCTGCCGCACTACAACTGGCCGGGTCTGGCCGCCTATGGCCTGGGCACCCTGGCGGCCTTCAATTCACCCTGGGTCGCGCCCCTGGTGGGCATCGGGGTGGCGGCGCTCGGCTATGGCGTGTTCAATGGCCTGAGTCGCGGTCGTCGTACCGCCGCCCCCGCTTCGCTCTAGGAGATCCACCATGCGCATCCTCAATGCCCGCCTGCGTGACCGCGAAGGCCTCCATGACATTCGCCTGGAAGGCGGACGCATCGCCGCCATCGCCGAGCAGCTCATGCCGCCCGCGGTAGGGCCGGACGACCTCGACGCCGCCGGCAACCTGGTGGTGCCGCCCTTCGTCGAGCCGCACATCCACCTCGATGCCACCCTGACCGCTGGCGAGCCGCGCTGGAACATGAGCGGCACCCTGTTCGAAGGCATCGAATGCTGGGGCGAGCGCAAGGCCACCATCACCCAGGAAGACACCAAGACCCGCGCCACGCGTACCATCCGCGCCCTGGCCGCCCACGGCATCCAGCACGTGCGCACCCATGTCGATGTCACCGATCCGTCGCTGGCCGCGCTCAAGGCCATGCTGGAGGTGCGCGAGGAAACCCGGCACCTGATCGATCTGCAGATCGTCGCCTTTCCCCAGGAGGGCATCGAGTCCTTCAAAAACGGACGCGAGCTGATGGAGGAGTCGATCCGCCTGGGCGCCGATGTGGTCGGCGGCATCCCGCACTTCGAGTACACCCGCGACCAGGGGGTGAGCTCGGTGAAATTCCTCATGGACCTGGCCGAGCGCACCGGCTGCCTGGTGGACGTCCATTGCGACGAAACCGACGATCCCCACTCGCGCTTTCTGGAGGTGCTGGCCGAAGAGGCGCGCAGCCGCGGCATGGGTTCGCGGGTCACCGCCAGTCACACCACCGCCATGGGCTCCTACGACAACGCCTATTGCGCCAAGCTGTTCCGCCTGCTGACCCATGCCGGCATCAACTTCATCTCCTGCCCGACCGAGAGCATTCACCTGCAGGGCCGCTTCGACAGCTTTCCCAAGCGCCGCGGCGTGACCCGGGTCAACGAGTTGCTGGAAGCCGGCCTGAACGTCTGCTTCGCCCAGGACTCCATCGTCGATCCCTGGTATCCGCTGGGCAACGGCAACATCCTGCGCGTGCTGGAAGCAGGGCTGCACATCTGCCACATGCTCGGCTATCGCAACCTGCAATCGGCGCTGGATCTGGTCACGGTCAACAGCGCCAGGGCCCTGTGCCTGGGCGACCGCTATGGCCTGGAGGAGGGGCGGCCGGCCAATTTGCTGGTGCTCTCCGCCGACAGCGACTACGAGATGGTCCGCAGTCAGGGCCTGCCGCTGTATTCCATCCGTAACGGCAAGGTGCTGATGCAGCGCCGGCCGGCACAGGTGGAGCTGGCGGATCGGTAACGGGTGACGGTCAGGGCGGTCCGGTGGTGCGGAGAGGCTCATGCCAGTCGCTGGCGATTTTTCAGGACTGGCAAAGACCTGATCCTCACTGGGATAACCCCCTCTCCCCCTGGGAGAGGGTTGGGGTGAGGGCGCGCCCCATGCCGAAGTCCCCGGTGGAAAAGGCTGCGCCGTTTTCCACGCTACGACGCCAGTGCTTGCGCGGACAACCCCCTCTCCCTTTGGGAGAGGGCTGGGGTGAGGGCGCCCCCCTGCCGAAGTCCCAGTGGAAAAGGCTGCGCCGTTTTTCACGCTACGACGCCAGTGCTTGCGCGGACAACCCCCTCTCCCTTTGGGAGAGGGCTGGGGTGAGGGCGCCCCCCTGCCGAAGTCCCAGTGGAAAAGGCT